>JAPKCE010000522.1 GCA_028823075.1 Myxococcota bacterium | reverse complement strand
CTCCGATTTCACGGGCTTTGGTCTGCGCAACTTCACGGCGCCTCGCGGCGGCTATAAGATGATTATTGAAGGCTGCGAAAAACTGGACACCGACTGGATGACGCTGAATGCGGAGACTACCTTGCCTCCGGACACGCGCATCGAATTCCGCGCCAAAATCGCTGACTCCCGCGACGAACTCGCCGATCCCGGCCTGCGCGCTTACGGCCCCTGGATAGCAACGGCTGACAACACTGAACTCCCAGCTGACCTGGCCGAACTGCCGGGCGGGCGCTTTATGGAACTCGAACTCTTCTTGGTCTCGACCGACCGCGAAGCGACGCCGATTTTACGCGGCATTGATGTTCGCTTTCAATGTCAGATCGAAGAGTAGCAAAAAACAACTCAAAACCGACGAGGTTGTTTGCGTAACACCCTGTGTTTACGCTATGCTCCTCCATCGGATTGTCTATCGAGTTGACGCTCGAGAGAGGTTGTTATGCGAACTCACCTTAGTCTTTCCCCGTTTCTGTTCGGTGTTTTGGCGCTTTCTAGCGCTTGTGACGACCCTCAAGGTCGCCCCATCGACCCAGGCGGAAACCCAGGTGATGTCTGTGTCGATAGCGACGGCGACGGCTACGGTTTGAATTGCGACCTTGGGCTTGATTGCGATGATAACGACCCCTTACGCGCATTAACCTGTCAAGCGGCTGGCGATGCTGGCCCGGTGATTACCCCGCCCGAGCATTGTGAACCCGGTGCGCGCCTGCCGGGCTGCCCATGCGCTGGAACCGAAGAACCGATCGATTGCTACGACGGGGCCGCTGCGACCATCGGCGAGGGCATCTGTCACGCCGGATCGCGTTACTGCATCGAAACCGCTGAAGCTTCGGCGGTGTTTATCTGGTCGCGCTGCGAAGAGCAGCAACTCCCCCGCGCCACCGAGCGCTGCAACGGACTCGACGACAACTGCGACGGCCGTGTCGATGAAGGGGTGCTCAGTAGCTGCGGCAACTGCAACCCGCATTGTTACAACGCCGGGCAAGGCCCCGCTGCGGGCGAGCCCTTCGAAGAGCCCAACGATGACAACGGCTCAGGCGTTGGTCTGGACGAAGATGGCAACCTTATCCTCAACCGCAACGAAGTGCGCTTTGAGTATTTATGGGTCGCCAACAGTGCTGAAGGGACCATCTCCAAAGTCGATACTCGCGAGCTGCGAGAAGCTGGGCGATATGACTCCATCGGTCCTAACGACGATGGGTTGAGCGCCGGGTCGCGCAACTACCCGAGCCGCACCGGAATCGATCTCAATGGCGATATGTTCGTCGCTAATCGCGCTTTCGGGGGGCAACCCTCAGTGACTAAAATTTACAATCGCGACTGCCAAGATCGCAATGCCGATGGCATCATTCAGACGTCTAGCGATGTTAACGGAAACAACATCATCGACCGCAACGACCCCAATGAATTCTTTGGCCAAAATGACGAATGCTTTGCTTGGACTGAAGCGGTTGGTCGCACCGGCGGAACTGCTCGCGCTCTCGCGATCGACGGCGGCGACGGTCAAAATCCTTACGGCAACGTATGGATCGGCATGTACAGCCACCGGGAGTTCTACGGAATTGCCGGTAGTGACGGCTCCATGCTTGCGCGACCCGGCCTAACCAATCCGGTCAGTGTGGGACATGCCCCTTACGGTGCCGTGGTCGATTCCAACGGTTTCGTCTGGTCGGGCACCCTGAGCGCCTGCACTGTAGTCGGATTTGAAGGAAGCACCGGACGCACCGGGCAGCCGGTCAACTTGGGTTGCAGCTCCTACGGCTTCACCCTCGATGGCGAGAACCGCATGTGGGTCGGCGGCCTTTCCCGTGGTGCCACGCGCTACAACCCTTATCGCGACGCCAACGGCAACCCCATTCAAGATCCGCTCGCTGGCGGCGGCGAGGTGCGTAATGCTCCTTGCGGCGCCGGGCGTTGTAGCCTGCGCGGCGGTGGTGCCGATGCCGAAGGGCGTATCTGGTTCGCCAATTTGGATGCGGTCATCGGCTACCGCGTCGACAACATGCAGTTCATTGGCAATTTCGTCTTTGGCGGCAGTTCAGCCACCGGCGCTGGCGTTGATTTCAACGGCTACGTTTGGGGTGTGAGCTCAAGCGGCTTTACCGGGCGTATCGATCCGAACAACCCCAACGACGTTCGCCGAGTCACCGTCGGTTCTG
>JAPKCE010000521.1 GCA_028823075.1 Myxococcota bacterium | reverse complement strand
GTTCGCGAGCGTTGTCTATGGCCTGGTGGTTATGGCGCTGGTTTAGGCGTAGCGCCAGCAAGCGCTCCAGTTCGTGGAAGGCGTCTTGAACGAAGGGATGTGCGCCTGCTTCTGCCATGGGAGGGTATTTACTCGCGCCGAGGCTATGGTGCCAGGATTTCTATTAGCTCATCGCCATACGCTCGTCTCAGGGCGAGACATTGTTGTAGGTTCTCACGCGCCGACTTGAGGTGCCTCTCGATGCCATCGACCTTTTGGATCCAGGGTTTAAATGCCTCGACGAGCTCGCTGTCCAGCGATTCTCGGCAAGCCGAGCCGGGAAAATAGGGGAGGTACCGCATGCCACGTCGCGGCAGTAAGGCGTTGAGTTTAGGAAGGAGCGGTTTGAGTCTTTGCCAAGCCTCGACCCGCGTCCGATGGTCACCGGCCACGGGCCAGAGCATGCCTGAGCGCTCGTTTGCGCGCAGTTCTTTATGGTCAACTAATGCGAAAAGCCGTTCGACAACGCGATCAAATCGAAACCTGCCCAGTGCACCTCGGAGGGAGTTTCGCCGCCGTACATCGTTGCTGGACAAAAGCTGTGACAGCATTTCGTCAAAGAGTGCTTCATCACCATGCTCAGCGCTAATGCTTAATGCAGTGCTCAGAGTCTCCCGAGAAACGCTCTGTCCTTTCAAGAAGGCGTCGCTAATGACTTTAGCCTCGGCGATGACCTTTGGCCGATGTCCGGCATGACCGGCGATGCTAAGAACTTGGTTGCGCAAACGCCAGCGCGCCGAGTCTTTGTCGCTAGCCTCACCCCAGCCATAACGCTTTAAAAGGCCGCCGATCAGCGCGTTGCGCAGCTTCTTCCAGGCGTCTATTTGCTCATCGTTGACCAAACGACCGAGCTCGCCGTGCAGGCTCAACGCGGTGCTCACCACGCGCTCATGCTCCGACAACAACAGGTTTGGCGTGATGCGCTGAAGGGTTGAGGGGCTTAAATCTCCACTACGGTAGAGCTTACGAAGGTTTTGTAACACGGCCACCTGTTCCATTTCGCTCAGCGTTTGGAAGCTTCCTAAAAGCTCTTCAAGTTCGTTGCTCGGTAATTTCCATACCGCGTAACTCAGCATGTTCGGGTTCGGCAGCAGCGCACCGGCTGGCCCTGGCACCGTTTGTTCGGCACCGAGCAGTCGGCAGGTCGACTTACTCTGGGCGAGGCTGCGCCAGCAAAAGGGTAAGGCCCACGGGCCGCCTTCGAGCTTTGCCTTGCCAAGGGGGGACCAACGACTTTGGCTCAGGCTAAGGGAGTTCGCTTGGTCCCGACGCAAGCCTATGAGCGGCACGCCGGCTTGATCGAGAAAGCCGGCGATAGCGGCTGGAAGTTCGGGCCTGCCGCTGCTCGTGGCCAGAGCTTTCGCGAGGTCGGCAAAGGTGGCGCTACCCCAGGCTTTCTCCTTTAAGTAAGCGCGTACTCCGTCGCGAAAGGCGGTTTCTCCGATCAGTCCTTCGAACATCTGTAAAATGGCAGCGCCCTTGGTGTAGGTGATGCCGTCGAAGGCGTTGAGGATGTCGCCGCGGCTGATGATCGGTTCTCGGATTCGTCGAGCGGCGCTCGTCGAGTCGACGTCCATGACCCAGGTTTTACCGCCGAGTTTACCGATAGGGACCTGCCAGTCCGGCCGGTATTGATGAACTATTTTTGCCGCAAACCATGTGGCAAAAGCTTCGTTCAACCAAAGGTCGTCCCACCATTTCATGGTCACTAAGTCGCCGAACCAAATATGCGCCAGTTCGTGTGCGTGCGTGTCGGCGAAACTTTGCAATTCACGCTGGGTGACGGTTTTTTCATCCATGAGTAAGAGGCGGTCGCGGTAGGTGATCAACCCAGGGTTTTCCATGGCGCCGGCGGCAAAATCCGGCACCGCAACCAGATCGAGTTTTGCGAAGGGGTAGGGGCTGCCAAAGTAAGCCTCTTCGAGTTTCAAAATGGGTGCGGTTTCGCGCAGCGCCAAGGTCGCCAATGACGCCTTTCCCTTGGGTGTGAGGATGCGGATGCGCAGGCTGCTTCCGTCGGCTCGTTTGAGATCGAATTCGGGGTTATGGGCGATGTCCATCGGGCCCACGGCCATCGCTACGAGGTAAGTCGGTAAGGGCGGTGTGGTTTTGAATTCGTGACGCTTCCATTTGCCTTGCTCTTTAGCCGCTTGGGTCAGAGG
>JAPKCE010000041.1 GCA_028823075.1 Myxococcota bacterium | reverse complement strand
GACACGGTCACCAAGTATCTGCACGAGGCGGCGAGCAAAGGTATAAAAGTACTACCGCCATGCGTTAATCTTTCGGCCTACGGATTTCGCCCCGAAGGTAAGAACATGATCCGCTTCGGCCTAAGCGCCGTTAAGGGCGTGGGTGATACCGTGTTGACCGAGCTCTTTAAGGAGCAAAGCGCCGACAAAGATTTTGTTGGCTTACTCGATTTTGTCGAACGCTGCGGTCCCCGCGAGCTACCGCGCAAAGCCAGCGAGCTGCTCATCGATGCCGGTGCTTTGGACTTTTGCGGTCAATCCCGACGGCGCCTGGTCGAGAGTTTAGACAATGTTTATCAACGCGCTGGCAACACGGTCTCCGATCGTCAATCAGGACAATTTAGCTTTTTCGAGATGGGGACACTTGATGGCGGAACAGCGAGCGACCCCAACGAATGCCTCGTCCAAATAAGTCATGAATGGCCCGAGCGCGTGCGCTTATCGCGTGAAAGAGACGTGCTCGGATTTTTCCTTTCCGGGCATCCAACTAAGATTTACCGCCGCGCCTTCAAAAGCCTAACCACCTGCGGTTGCGGTGAAATATCGAGCCTCTGGGAGCCCAAAAGGGGTTGGGGCAATAAAAAGAAGAGCGCCACGGTCGCTGGTGTTGTCGTCGCTAGAGACATTAAAAACATCGCCACTTATTCGGGCGGCGCCAAAGAGGATACCGTCATTCCACGGCGCGCTTTTTTGGTCGTCGAGGATATGTCGGGCCAGGTTGAGGTGCGCTTAGAGCCCGAAGTTTTTGGGCAATATGAAGCGCTGATAAACAGCGATGAACCGCTCGTTTTTACGGGGAACCTTATGGCTCGCAAGTCGGGCGGTGGCGATGATGATGAAGAAGAGCGCTTACAGGTTGGCATGCGCGCCAACGCGGTGCATCGCGCCTTCGAGGTTTTCGAACAACAGCGGGTGCCCTTTGTGTTCCGTCTCAACCTGCAAAAACATTCGCCAAAAGAGATCGCTAGCCTAAAAACTCTGATGGCTAAATTTCCCGGCTCCATGCCTCCAGAGTTTCATATTGACGGCGATCATGGGCGCTTGCGCCTGCTCGCGGCTCAAGATCTGAGCGTCGCTTGCCGGCTCGAATTGATGGATGAGGTCGAAGAACTGCTCGGCAAAGGCAGTTTGAGGCTTGGTTAAAAGCGCCCTTAACCCAATGCCTGGCTGCGCCTAGCAAGCACTTATGCTAAGGCCCTTCTGAGGTCCTATGAAAGCCAATCTTCTACCGTTTCTGCTGCTCAGCGCCTGCTTACCGGAAATGCCGGATTCACCTGCTCTCGATGCGGGAATAGGCCTACCTACGCCAGATGCTGGGCGGACGGTCAGTCCGCCACCACCCGTGCCCGACGCAGGGCCTCGCGACGTAGGCTTTGGTGAACTCAGCCTAATCGGGGTGCGCCCGGCGCGAGGTCCGATCACAGGCGGCACGCGCGTACAACTGCGTGGCGCCGGGTTCTTGCCCGACACACAGGTTGAATTAGGCGGACAACCGGTACGTGACGTGCTCGTCGTCTCATCTCGGGTGCTGACTTTTTTCACCCCAGCTTCGTCACTCGGCCTCGCCGACCTGCGAGTGCAAAACGCCTTTGGTAATGCTGAGTTGACCCAAGCTTTTACCTATTTTCAGCCTTTGCAACCTATCCATATCAGCCCCATTCAAGGTCCACTTGAAGGCGGTAACGAGTTACGCTTAAGCGGCGAAGGGCTGAGCGCAGAGACTCTGCTTTTGTTCAACGGGCGAGCTTTGCAAAACAGCCGTATGGAAGATGGTGACCTGGTCGGCTTTGTGCCACCGGGCTTAGCCGCCGGCGTCATCGACCTGCGCATCGCTGATGCCTTTGACCAGGTGTTTTGGCGCGCCGCTTACACCTACTTAGCAAAGCCCTATATCGAAAGCTTCGAACCCTTGCGCGCCCAACGAGGCGAAGCCGTCGAAATTCGCATCGACGGTGCCTTTTTCTGTTCCAGCCCTGAGGTCTCCATCGGCGGTCTGGCCTGCCCGATGATCGAAGGTGACGGACAAACCCTGCGCTGCAACTGGCAAGCTCCCGACCGTGAAGGAATGCAGCAAGTAGAGGTCGTTTGTCCTGGGGGAGAAGCCCAAAAAGCGCCTGGGTTAGCCGTGCTCGATGCACAAGGTGCTCCCGTATTGCTCGGCGTCGATCCCGACCAGGGCCCCTTGGCAGGAGGCGGGCAGGTCACCCTCATCGGGCGCCAGCTACCGAACGATCAACTGCTCTGGAACGGCCAGCCAATCGCTGTCGCTCTGGCTAGCGACCGAGGGCTGCGCGTTCTCGCTCCAACTGTCGAGAGCCCTGTTGCTGTCGATGTTAGCGCCGGTGACGCCGGGCTCCTTCGTCAAGCTTATCGCTATCAAGACCCGCTAATTTTACGCGGCGTCGAGCCCCCCCGAGGCCCCTCGGGAGGCGGTGATACGGTACGAATTTTCGGCGACGGTTTCTGCCCTCAGGTCCGGGTGTTCTTCGGCTCAGTCGAACAGCAAGTTCTCGAAGTGGAAACTCGCCAAATCACCCTGCGAAGCGAAGCACATTCAGGCGGCTTTGTTCCGGTGGAAATTCGTTGCGGCGAACGACGAGCGCGCCGACTGCGCGGTTATTTCTTCCAAGCCCCGTTAAGTTATATCGGCCTCAGCCCGAATCGCGGCGCCCTCGCCGGGGGCACCGAAATTTTCATCGTAGGCAAGGGCCTAGGGCGTCAGGGTTTACAGGCCACTTTGGGCGGTCTCGAACTCGTCGACGTCGACGTTATTTCAGATTCCCTACTGCGCGCCAAAACGCCCCCGGGCATCAGTGCAAGTAGCGTTGATCTGCAACTTCAACTCGCTGATGAGTCGGTTCTAGGAGGCTCGGCCTTCACCTATTATGAACCTGGTTTTCGCTACGGTGGTAGCCGAGGGGGAAGCCCGCGAGGCTCGGTCAACATCACCGTACTCAACACCTGGGCCAACCTGAGCCCGATCGAAGGGGTGAATGTCGTTGTCGGTGGCACGACTTTTGAACAAAGGATCGTAGGACAAACCGACGCCCGCGGGCAGGTCACCTTAAGCGACCCTAGCCTTTTCGGTCCCCAGACCGTGACCGTCTACAAAGATGGCTGCGACCGCACGCGCACGATGGTCGATATCGACGCGGCTGACCTCACCTTTTGGCTCGGTTGTCGGGTGGAGATACCTCCCAGCGAGGGCGGAGGAGGCGGAACTCCTCCACCTGCCCCTCAGCCGATGATCGTCTCGGGACGCATCACCAATTTCAGCAAAGCTTTGTTCGATCCGGGAACTTTAGGTCCGGACGAGCGCGCTTTCGCTCAAGTCCACCTCACGCAGAGCATGCCCTATGGCGCTGGCCAGTGGCTGCGCGGCCAGGATTTTGTGTTTGAAGATGGCGGCGAATACCGCGTGTCGCTCCCCTCGGGGCGCTACACTCTGGTGGCCGTTGCCGGCGTTCATAACAGCCGAACGCAGCAGGTTATTCGCCTCACACAGCTCGGGTTTTTACGCGGCGTCACCGGCCCAGCCGGCGAGCGTTTGGTCGATCAAGACATCGAACTGAATTATCCCATGGACGCGGTCTACGGTGTCAACCTTGGCGACCGCCCCTCGCCTATTCCAGGAATGTACGGCGGCGACCGCATGCGCGTTCGAGTGGCTTTGGATTTTGGTGGCGAAGGTTATTTCCCGCTGGCCGATGAGATGAGCCGAGGCAGCTTCATCGTCTTGCGCGGTTTACCGCGCGTAGCCGCAGACTTACTCTACATCAGTGGCGGCCTAGTCACGGGCGATGGCGGTGCTTCGCCCTCTTCCACCATCCGCCTACGCGGTAACGGCCGGCTTGAAGGCGGTATCACATTGGGCCCCTTACTGCCTTTCGCCGAGCGCCTAGCACCCCGGCGCGATGGGGGATTGATCGCCGACCGTGTGCTGCGCTGGAAGTTTGCCGCTGGACCTCTTCAGCCGGATTATATCTGGGTCGATATCGGCGACGAACAAGGCAATACTTGGGAGCTCATGCTGCGCGGCTCACAAAACAAATTGCGCCTACCGGTGTTGCCCCATGGCGTCATCGGACTGGGGCGCCCAGGCCTGTATCACGCGCAGATCACCGCCGTCGCAAACCCTCGCTTCAACTTCGACAACTTTAGCTACCTGGATACCTGGTTCATGAGCTGGCAGGCGCTCAGCGAACGCAACGTTTCCTTCCGTCTCGACTGATCTATTTTTTGTGCTTCAAGCGCTCTGGTGTCAGCCTTGTTTCAAGGAGCGCTTAATGGGTGAGTTGATCGATTTAAAGTTATTGCGTCGCGCCTATCGAATTCTCGATAATTTCGTCGGTGAACGCTTGGAACTTCCGAGCAACGAACAGGGTGAGACCTGCGTCGACCTGATCGATCAAACCGTCGCGTGGTGCTGCGACTGGTTGCGCCGCCGAGGAGGTCGAAGCCCCTCGCCAGCCGAAAGACGAGCGATGCGTCGCCACCTAAGCCGACTGCTTGAAAACCAAGATCTTGAGCATTCGAACCTGAGCTTCTAGCCCATATCCTTTTGCAGACGGCGCTTCAGCGCATCTCGCTGTGCCAGCCCCTCTTTGCTGCCGACCAAATCGGAATAGCGTCCCAGCGTGTGGTGGATGGTCGAATGGTCGCGCCCGAGCAGATGCCCGATCTCGGTCTGACTGGCCGGCGTCATATCGCGCACTAGGCCAGCTATCCAGATGCGCGCTTGCACCAAACGCCTCGTTCGGCCCTTGCCGCGCACCGACGAAAACTCAACATCGAGCAGCCCAGCGACGGCCCGCGCTATCTGATCAGGGCTACAGTGAAGTCGTCGGGCCTGAACATCACCAAACATTTCTTGGGTAAGTTCCAGGGTGATCTCGGGCAAACTGCGCAGTTCGGCGCGCAGCACCAAACGCTTTACCGCACCCACCAAATCGCGGGTGTTGTCGCAGTACAACTCAGCGATTAACTCGGCCACGTCGCGCGGTACCTCGTGGTGTCCGTGACTGATTGCTTCAGCAGCTTGCTGGGCGATAGCCACCCTCGTCTCAAACAGCGGCGGCTGCACTTCAACCACCAGGCCTCCGCCCATGCGCGAGCGCAACCGTTCGGGTAAACCGCGGATTTGATCGGGAGGAAGGTCAGAGGTGAAGGCCAGGCGCGCGCCGCGCGCCTGATGCCAATTAAACAGATTAAAGAGCTCGCCCAGAGAATGTTCCTTCCCCGATAAAAGCTGCACATCATCGACCAGAACAATAGCACCTTCGAGCTGGGTACCGCGGCGAAATAACTGCATGCGCTGCTGGCGAATATGGTCGATAACCAAGGTTACAAACTCGTCACCGTTGAAAAATAGTACAGGTGTTTCGGGGTTGCGTTGCTTTACAGCATTACCAATGGCGCTCAGCAGATGCGTTTTCCCGGTGCCGCTCTGGCCGTAAATATAAAGCGGATTAAAGCGCGTGCCCCCTTTGGCCGCAAACGCTTTAGTAGCAAAAAATGCCTCGTCGTTGCTCGAGTCGGCCATAAAAGCATCAAAGCTCATCGCTTCATCCACCGGTGAACCGTATTCGCGCTGAGGTATTTTTTTCTTTACCTGTTTGGCCACCACTGGCGCCTGTGTCTGGACCGCAAAGAGCGGTAATTCTAAGGATTCGTTGCGTTGACTCTGAGCTTCGATGGCCGCTGCGTCGAATTCTAGACGCACTTCGCGTACCGGCTTGTCCCAAAGTTTCGCCAAATGCTCGAGGATCATCGGGATGTAGTTTTCGCCGGCGCGCACCATCAGTTCGTTGTTCGGGCTTAAGGTGAGGACACCGTCCTCCTCGCGCAGCGGCTGCAAGGAGCCGATGAGTAAACGGCTGGTGCTGTGCAGATCCGGCTCAACGCGAAACACCTGATCGACGAATCGCTGCCATCGAGACTGCAGGTTTTCCAAAAGCTCCACCGATGCTCCTTTTGCGACTTGCACTTATAGCGCCCGAAGGAGCAGGCCGCAAAGGGATTAGAGGCCAGCCGACTCGCTTAACGGCAAAGCTTTTGGGGTGGCCAATGAGAGGGCGCCTCAGCGCTGTATTTTTATTGACCCAGGGCAGGTGCATGCCTAGAGGTCGCAGCCCTTAGAACTCGGGAGTTTCAACATGAAGCGCACATACCAACCCAGTCGCATCCGCCGCGCTCGTCGCCACGGTTTTCGCTCCCGCATGGCTACGGCCGACGGCCGTAAGGTCCTGGCTCGTCGTCGCGCCAAAGGGCGCAAGCTCCTGACGGTCAAGCTCTACAAGAAGTGATCCCGCTAGAGCTTGGGTTTGGACGCCATCTAAGGCTCCGAAAACGCAGGCATTTTCTACGTACTCAACGACGCGGCCAACGCATTAACGCGGGCCGTGTTTTTCTGTTTATGGCCGACCATCGGGGTCCTAATCGTCGCTTTGGCTTCACCGTATCCAAAAAGGTTGGCTGCGCTGTGGTGCGCAATCGCGTGCGCCGAAAACTGAAAGAGATCGTCAGGCTGAACCGTCAGGCATTCCCTGAAAAAAGATGTTACGTGATCATCGCTCACCCCGATGCGGCCGATGCCGATTACCAAACTCTTTACCAAGACATGATGCTCGCCGCTGAACAGGCGAAACGCCTGATGGCCAATAAGAGGATGAAATGAGCGATTTCCGCAGCCCCCATGAGAAACAAGCCGAAAGCAAGCGCATGATGCTGGCGATCGGCGTCTCCTTAGCCGTCATGTTCTCCTGGAACGCCATCTTCCCGCCGACGGCACCGCAACAGCCACAAGCGGCGAGCGCCGAACAGTTTGACGACGAAAACCGGGATAAGCCAGCCGCCGATCCCAGCCCCTCGGGCGTCGTTGCCCCACAGCAAAATACTCCGGGAGTAGCTGCAGAGACTGCGACCGAAGAAGCCCCGGTCGTTGTAATACCTGCCAAGACTTTTCGTCTCGAAGACGGTCGACGTATCGTCACCTTGAGCAACGTCGGCGCTCATCCGGTGGGGGTTCAACTCGTCGATCAAGCGCATAGTAAAATCTACAAAGAACCAGGCACCGAAGCCGATCGCCCAGCGGTCGACTTGGCCGCCGGTCGCGCCGACTTTGGTTCGCTGGAACTAGCCGGGCTGAAAACCGATCAGGTTTGGAAGGTCGAAAGTTCAAACGATAAACAGGTTGTTTTTTCCACCCGCGCCGGAAGTCTTGAACTGCGCCGCTCATGGAGCCTCGCCGAACATGGCCTCAGCCACAGCCTGAGCCTGCATGCGCTGAGCGCCTCGGCGGGTAAAGTAGGACTTAAGCTGAGCATGGTCGACCCTGGGCTTGGCGGCAGCATGTTCTCCGGGCCACCCGATTTACCGCGCGCCTTTTGCCATGATGGAGAAGAGCTTCAGGCCGAGTTCGCCAGCGACCTAGACGATGAAGACAGTGATAAACAGGGTACGGCCAAGCCCTACCTCTTTGGCGTCGACCGCAACTTCTTCGCCGTGGCCTTCAGTGGTGAAGAGGCTGCCAACTGCCGCTTTGACCTGCGCAATGCAGCGCTGAAAGAAGGCGAAGAGAAACCCCTGCAAATCGTTGTCGCCAGCGCCGAGCGCGACTACGAGTTGAGCGCCGGAGCGCGCATGCAATGGGATAATACCCTCTACCTAGTGCCCAAAAGCGATGATCTCCTTGCCAGTATTGACGCCGCTTTACGTGACGTTATCGACTTCGGTATCTTTAAGTTCATCGCCCAGCCGATGCTCTTACTGCTGACCTTCTACTTCTCGTTGCTCGGCAACTACGGTTTGGCGATCATCCTGCTCACCTTCACCGTCAAACTGCTTCTTTGGCCGATCACCGATATGAGCTTTCGCTCGATGGCGCGCATGAAAGAGATTCAACCGCGCATCGCCGAACTGCGGGAGAAGTATAAAGCCGACAAGCAGACCTTGGCGCAAAAGCAGATGGAGATGTTTAAGGCAGAGGGCGTCAACCCAGCGGGCGGCTGTCTGCCCATGCTTTTACAGATTCCGGTATGGTTCGCTCTCTACTCTACCCTGCGCGTTGCGGTCGAACTTTACGGCAGTCCTTTTATTCCGGGCTGGCTCGACGACCTAACCTTAGCCGACCCCCTGTATATCTTGCCCGCCCTACTCGGCGTCGTCTTCTTCATGCAGCAAAAGCTGCAACCCCAAATGACCGACAACCCTCAACAACAGATGATGATGAAGGTGATGCCGGTGATGATGACCGTATTCATGGTGGCGCTTCCCTGCGGGCTCGTCGTCTACATTTTGGTCAACACGGTGCTTGGCATCGCCCATCAATATTATGCGATCAAACGGGATGCCAAGCGGGCTCGATAAGGCTTTAGCGCGGCGAGCAGGCCGCGCCGAGCAAAGCCGCGAGGTTTGTCGGCTAATCGCCGGAAAAAATGATGGCTTTGATGGCCTCGTCGTGGATCGTTTGGGCGACTACGCTTTCGCCACCTGTCATGATGAACTTAGCAAGCAGACGGAAGAGTTGCTGCGGCGGTTGATGCAGCAGCTTTCGTTGCGCGGCCTTAGCCTGCGCAGCCGCGCCAAAAGTGGCCAAGGCCAAGAAATCCTGCGTTTAGGCGAAACCTTACCCGAACGAATCGAACTGTTTGAGGGTGAAGCCTCAGCCGTTTTACGCATTCACCCCGACAGCTTAAGCTACGGTTTGTTTCCGGACTTACGACTCGAGCGCCTTCGGGTCGCGCAGAGCAGCGCCGGTTTAAACGTGCTCAACCTGTATGCTTACAGCGGCTTGTTCGGAATCCACGCGGCCCGAGGCGGCGCGCTCGATGTCGTTCAAGTCGATGCCCTTAAAAGCATGCTCAACATGATCGAAGCGAACGAACATGCCAACGCAGTTTTAACACGGCGGATCTGTGATGATGCTCTGAGTTACTGTCAACGAGCAGCGCGTCGCGGGCGCAGTTTTGATCTGGTGATTCACGACCCCCCAACCTTTGGTCGCGACCCGAAAGGCCGCTCGCGAAGCACAAAGAAATCGCTGGTGGAAATGCTCAGCGCTTGCCTGTCGGTGGTAGCCGATGGCGGGCGCTTACTGAGCATTGTTAACACGGCCTCGATGAGCGCTTTGCAAGTCGATCAACAGCATAAAGAGGCAGCTGAGCGCTGCAATAAGCGCGTCAGACGAGTCGATGACCTGCGCATCTGCAGCGATTCACCAAGCCCGCTAAAGGGGGGCTGGTACGAGATCAACTCAATCCGCTAGAGGGTCAAACTCGGTGGACTTCGGCTTCATGACTCCGCCCTTAGCTGGCACTAGGTTGATCAGGGCATCGAGCAGAGAGTCGAGGCCGACTCGACTATGACTTGAAATCACCAGGCAGGGCATACCGCGCGCCTCGCACCATGCGCTAAAAGCTTCGGCTTGCTCGGCGACCAAAGGCTGGTCGACCTTACTAAGGACAGCCAGACGAGGCGCTTTTTCTAAATGCTCGCTGTACTGTTTAAGCTCACGCTCAATAGCTTCAAAGGCTTGAGTCAAAGCGCTCAAGGCCTCGCCTTCAAAATGTTCTGGGAGGGTAACGAGATGGGCGAGCGCGCTGACACGCTCGACATGCTTGAGAAACTGATAACCAAGACCGACGCCCTCACTGGCACCTTCGACCAAACCGGGGATATCAGCTATGACCAGATCCCGACCATAGCGCCTAGCCACACCGAGGCTCGGAACCTTTGTGGTAAAGGGATAGTCCGCCACTTCGGGCCGAGCGTTGGAGACGGCTTGAACGAGGGTCGACTTACCGGCATTTGGCAGGCCGAGTAGCCCGACATCGGCCATCAGTTTAAGCTCTAAACCGAGCTCAACCAGCTCACCCTCATCGGGTTCGAGTACAAAATCTGGCCGCGGTCTTGTGGCCGACGTAAAGCGCGCATTACCCTTACCCGAGCGCCCGCCCTGAGCGACGATTATCGTCTGCTCTTCATCGACTATCTCACCTAAAAACTCGGGCTCGCCGACGCCGTGGTGGCGATGCACGATGGTGCCCAGCGGCACAGGCAAAATAAGTTGCGGCGCGTTTTTCCCCGTTTTGTTGTTGGAAGCGCCGCGGCCGCCGTGCTTGGCCTTATGTAGAGGTCGAAAGCGAAATTCGAGCAGGGTGTTTAGGCGCCCGTCACCGCGCAGCAAAACGTCACCGCCACGACCACCGTCGCCGCCGCTAGCAGGGCCACTGGGGCGGCCGGGAAGGCTTGTAAAAGTAAGCGAGCCAGCGCCGCCGTTGCCAGCTTGAACCGTAATCTGTACCGCATCGATGAATTTCATAAAAACAACAACGGGAGCAGCCCCGCCGCTCCCGTGCTTTCCAAACCCAAAAGGTTTAGGCTTGAGTCTGGATGCTCACCTGACGGCGGCCGCTGCGATGAGCTGCATAGGTAACCACACCGTCGGTGAGAGCAAATAGGGTGAAATCGCGACCGACGCCAACGTTGCTGCCGGGACGGATCTTGGTGCC
>JAPKCE010000520.1 GCA_028823075.1 Myxococcota bacterium | reverse complement strand
GCTCATCTCGCTTGAGACCGCGAGCCGGCAAGCCCGTGAAGCGGGGCATAGTCTGAGCGATGAGTTGGTGGTTCTACTTGTTCACGGCATGCTGCACCTGCTTGGCTTTGACCATATCGAGGACGATGAGCGCGCTGAGATGCTCGCTGCGGAGAATGCTTTATTGAAGCCGCGCGGTCTGGCCAGTGGGTTGATTGGGCGTTCGCAGGCTTAAGTCCCAGACTGTTTATAATTAGCATTTTATGCGACCCCCTAAATCACTCCGAAAAGGGGGGGGGGGCTATGGCTCGTCGCGTTGTCATTTTGTTAACCTTGCTTAGCGCCTGCCAAGACGCCTTACCCTCGGTCCCAGAATCCCAGGGCGCCGAGAGGGTCCCCAGTAAATTACTGTTGAGCGCAAGCCCGGACAGTGACCCGCTGAAGGCGCATGCTGGCGCCTGGTTCGACTTGAGTTTGCAGGTTCTTGACCAGTTCGACGCGCCCTTACCGGGCGCCACCATCAACGGAGCGGCGCCGGCGCTGCTCGGCGAGAACCAAGAAACCTTGGCCTTTCCGGTGGGCACCAGTTGCACGACTGGCGCCGAGGGCCATTGCCGAATCGGCCTGCGCGCCCTAGGTCACGCCGCCAGTTACGAAGTACAATTTACCTCGGGCAACGCCCAATTGGCGCTGGTGCTAACCGTCATCCCCAGCATGGATGAGGGCCTCAGCTTAAGCCTTGTCGATTCTGCTCGCGATCTAACTGCGCGCTGGACCGCCGAGTCAGACGATGACCCGTTTGCTGCTTGGCCGAGCCGTCTTTTGGGCCGCGACCAAAGCGCCCCTGTAAAGCTGAGTTTAGCGCTTCGAGATCGCTTTGATAATGGCGTCCCGAATCGCCGCTTTATCGTCGAAGGCCTGGCTTTGGGCCAGCCGGTAAGCGAGGCAGGCCCCGGTTTCGATGGCGGTGCGGTTTTAGATGCCGGCGCAGCCTCAGACACCGGCGCAGCCTCAGACACCGGCGCAGCCCCAGACACCGGCGCAGCCTCAGACACCGGCGCAGCCCCGGACACCGGCTCAGCCCCGGACACCGGCGCGGCCTCCAACGCCCCGCGCCTACACATCGCCTTGGCTCCCGGCGAGGATTGCTCAATGCAGCTCGACGAGCTTGGTGATTTGCCGGCGAGCGGCCAACTCGACGATGCCGGCAACGCGGTGATCTGCTTAGGCGCCGGCGAACTTGGGCGCTGGCGTTTGGCCATCAGCATGGATTTAACTAGCGCCGAGGCCGGCGATGAACCCAGCTCCGAATTCGTTCACATCGGCGAGTTAGCAGGCGAAACCGTACAAGATCTGAGCCGCAGTTTGGTCTTTACGGGCGACCAAGATATTAGCGCCGAATGTCGGCCGGGCACTTTGAGCCAAGCCATCGAGGCCTTGCTTGTCGACGGTGAAAGCTTGCCGGTTCGCGGTGAACAGCTCAACGCTAGCGCCAACTTGGGGTTTTCGGTTGAGCCGCAAAACGCCTTTACTGACCGCCATGGAACGGCGCGATTCTTCGTGCGCTGTCCCCAGCGTTTCGACGGCCCCGGCTTGCTTGAGATCGGCCATGCCAGTGGTGAAAAACTGCAACGCATCATCCACGCCTTACCCGGGCCAGCTCACGAGTTAACGGTGCAGCGATTAAGCGCCCAGCCTGGCTTGCAAAATAGTGCTTTGGCCGGCGCTCCTTTGCGCCTGCAATTGCGGCTCAGCGACCGTGCCGGCAACCCGGTTGCGGGCGCGGTTCTCAATGCCCAGGTTCCGCATTCATCGTGGCAAAGCGTTCTGCGTGTCTGCGACGACCCGCTCTGTCTCAACGAGCCTCCCGAGGCGGCACGTCTGGATGCCAGCACCTGGACCACCGATGCGGCCGGTGAGGTACGCTTTAGCTTTGTGGCGCGGCGCTCATCAAACGGTCCTGCGGTGCAACTTTTGTTCGCCGGCGCCGGCCTAGGCGCCGAGTTGTCGCTGCGATTTTTACCCGGTGCACCCCATGAATTAACGGCACAGCCGGCGGCCTTGGCGCTGGTTCCGGGTGCCCAGCGCAGCATGCTCAGCTTTATTGTGAGCGATGCTGCCGGCAACGGTATTTTCGGCGCTCGGGTAAGCCTCACTTTACCGCCGCAGGCCCCGGTTATTTTCGAATCGCTCGTCGGAATCACCGATCGCCTCGGTCGTTTCGAG
>JAPKCE010000519.1 GCA_028823075.1 Myxococcota bacterium | reverse complement strand
GTCAGCGCTATAGGCAGCTCGCTTTATGGCGAATACGGCCTGCTCGGTTTAGCGCTAACCGTTCTACTCATCGACACCTACACCCCGGGCGTCCCTTTTGAGCCCGTCGTTTTCCTAGCACTTGCGGCCGGCGGCGATTGGTTGACTTTGGCGCTTGTCGCAGGGAGCGCCAGCAGCCTGGCGGGACCTTTGGGTTATGCTCACGGTCATCTGCTCGATTCACGGCTACACTTGCACGATCGTTACCTTGACCGCCCGTGGCTCTCTAAACTCAAAAACTACGGGGCGCTCTTCGTTGGCTTCGGCGCCCTCACCCCCTTTCCTTATTCGCTGATCAACTGGACAAGCGGCGCGCTGCGCTTACCGTTTATTCCTTGCTTTGCCGCCAGCTGGGTGCGGCTGTTGCGCACCTTGCTCTTCGTCTACCTCATGAAACTTGGATGGAATCTGTTTTGAGCACCCTCGAAATCACGCCTATCCCCTGCTTGCGCGACAATTACGCCTACCTTCTACGGTGCAAAAGCAGTGGCTTTACCGCCGTTGTCGACCCCAGCGAAGGCTCGCCAGTGCTCGCTGCACTCGACGGCCGGCTCGATTATATTCTCAATACCCACCACCACTGGGATCATACGGGCGGCAACGAGGCCTTGCTCGAAGCCTACCCGCAAGCCGCTGTCTTTGGACATGCTTCGGATCGCGGCCGCATCCCCGGGCAAACCGAATTTTTGGAAGATGGCGAGACCATCGAGGTGGGTCTTCACAAAGCGCGCATCCTCTTTGTTCCGGGTCATACGACCGGTGCCATCGCCTACCATTTCCGCGACGACCTGTTCACGGGCGACACCCTCTTTATTGCATGTTGCGGGCGCGTTTTCGAAGGCACAGCAGCGATGATGCATGCCAGCTTACAACGCCTGGCCGCCCTATCACCTCAAACTCGCGTCTGGGTTGGGCATGAATATACGCTCGCTAATCTTGGCTTTGCTCAGGCAGCCGAGCCCGACAACAAAGACCTCGTCAGCACCCTGGCCCGCGCCGCGGCAACTCGGAAGCAAGGCTTAGCCACGGTGCCCTCGAGCATCGAACTAGAGCTCAAGATCAACCCTTTCCTACGGGCCGAAACCGACACTGACTTTGCCCGGCTGCGCTCGTGGAAAGACCGCTACTAAAAACTTTCAGCGAAGATTTCGTAATCTTCCCTAGATGAACTAGACTACTCACCTTGAAAAGAGGGGTTGCTCTATGCGCCGTCTAATTACGCTGGCCCTATATGTTATCACCATCACCGCGACGGGTGCGGGTTGCCCTGTAGCGACACCGCCGCCTTGCTTCAGCGACGGCAATGATGTTTGCCAAGATAACTGTCCTGAAAACCAACTCTGCAACCAGGCCTGTACGGCTTGTGTTACCGATCCGGGCGGCGGGTACTGCTCATTGCAAACCGATGGCATGTGCTTGTTTAACTGTGCCGACGGCTTGATTTGCGATGACGTCTGTAAGGAATGCGTATCGCCGGATACCCCCGACCCCTACACCTGCCAACTCAACGGCGAGCAATGCTTGCAGTTCTGTCCCGACGGCGAGAAATGCGACGACGACTGCCGCGAATGCCAGCCGGTCAGCAGCTCGGCCTGTGTGATGGTCGATAACATCTGCCGCGACCAATGCCCGGATGGTCAACGTTGCAACACCGATTGTAACGGTTGTGATGATGACCCGACGGCAGATCTCTGCGTCATGGAAGGCGATATCTGCCGCGACCTCTGCCCGAACGGGCAGCGCTGCAATACCGATTGCCGCGAATGTGAAGATGATCCCGGAACCGATTTATGCGTCATGGAAGGCGACATTTGCCGTGATCTTTGCCCCGAAGGTCAGCATTGCACGGAAGATTGCAACGACTGCCGGCCGGATCAACCGGCAGGTGAATGCAGCATCGTCGATGGTGTTTGCCAAGACGACTGCCCCGAAGGCCAGCATTGCGACCCCAGCTGCAGCGCCTGCAAAACTCAAAACTTCTACCCCTGCCAGATGAACGTCGCCGGTCTGGCTACGGGCGGCGGCATGAGTACGAATTTGTATGCGGGCACCATCGCGGCGCTTGGTCCTGACGAGGCTTTGATCGTGGAGAATCAGATTCTTAAAACGCCGCAGTATGTGGGCCTGCAACTGGGCATGGCCGCCGGCAGGTAGGATCCGCGGCGGCGGC
>JAPKCE010000518.1 GCA_028823075.1 Myxococcota bacterium | reverse complement strand
GGCCGATTTCAACCAGGATGGTTATGTCGATTTGGCCATCACCGCCGTCTACCCCGGGCGTCCCACAGACCTGTATTTTGGAGGCTCCGACGGGCGTTTTGAAAACGCTATTTATGGCAGCGGGATTACCACCACGGGCGGCTGGGGAGCAGCGGTTGCCGATGTCGATAACGACGGCGACGCCGACTTGGCCTTGGATCGGCTCTACCTCAACGACAGCGCCGATGCTGGCGCCTGGATGCAGGTCCGCGCCGTGGGCAATTTGGGTGCTGGTGGCGTCAACCGCTCAGCGCTCGGTGCCCAAGTTCGACTCGAGGGCGGCGGGCGCAGCTTCTTGAGGCAGGTTTCCGGCTGCAATGGTCAAGGTGGTCAGGATGATCTTGCGCTGCATTTTGGGCTGGGTCAGGTCGAGACCTTGGACCGGGTCAGTGTCTTATTCCCCGGGCTCGATGAACCGGTCGTTATCGAGGGTCCCATCGACGCGTCTCAGCGCCTGTGGGTTTTCGCCGATGGTAGTCACGGCTTTGGCTGGACACAACCTTAGTGGGCCGATGCAGCGTTCAGTGTATCGACGACCGCGGCCGCATCCCCGAGGTTGTAAAAGTCGACGGTCACAAAATTGGCGAGATGATCACGGGCCACCCCGCAACGCTTCGCGCGGTCGAGTAAAAACGGGTTAAAATTAACAGTCTCAGCAAGTTCCGGTGCAGGCAGCGGGGCGGTTAAAAAGTTATTCAGAATGAAGAGCGAATTACCGGCTGCACCGCGCCCCAGTTCACAACTCAAATCGTCGGCAGTCTGAGCGGCGTAAGGGGTATCAAAGGCATGCTCCCAAACGGCTAAAATACCTCGACTTGGCGTCTCGCCGGTGTCGGTTAATACCACCAAGCGCCGCTTCGAATCGATCATTTGCTGCAAACTCGGCCAGGGAGCTTGCGGGTTTTGAAGATGTAATTGATCAGCTAATCCAGCCGAATCAAAAGCAGCGAGAAGATCCGCTGCTTCGGAGTAATTCTCAAGAATTAACGTGAGCAGTTCACGCGGGTTCTCGCGCAAAAATTCGGCGATAAACCCAAGCCCTGTCGCCAGTTCCAAGCTGCCGGCCCAGCAAACGCCATGGCAAAGCATCAACAGCCCGTCTTCATCGTAAATATCGAGCATTAGGCCGCGCACACCATCCTTGAGTTGTTGGTCAATGGGGTTGAATTGATTCGGCGCACCCCAGCCGTCTTCATGATTGGACATGGCATTGTGGGTGGTTAACACGGCGA
The DNA here is from genome assembly GCA_028823075.1 of Myxococcota bacterium. Taxonomy (GTDB): domain Bacteria; phylum Myxococcota; class UBA4151; order UBA4151; family UBA4151; genus CACGMS01. The sequence continues at coordinate 939 of JAPKCE010000518.1, read as the reverse complement.
TCTCGGCCAGCGACCGGGAGCATAGTATAGGGCTACCGTTGCACGGTTCGAGTTCGGCTTCGGCTTCGGCGCAGGCTAGCAGGGTTGAGAAAAACAAAAGCCGCATCATGGCCTTAGGTCGAAACTATGGGTGACGGCGCTGCCGCGAAAGGAAGGAAAGCGCCACGATAAGATCTGCGAGCGCAAACACCGTTCGAGTTTCGCTGGGGCTGACGTGATCTGTATCGTTAGCGGTTTGCCATTGCTGCGAACGCTGACTGAGATAGCGTACGAAGCGTCGCGCCGGCCAAAGCGCTTAAGGCAGCGGGCAGTGGCGCTGGCGTTCGCCTCGACGACGGATAAAAAGTCAGCGCCGTTGAGTTGGTTATTACGGTTTTCAGAAGCAGTTCTAATTACTTCGAATACCGGGGCTGAGCCCGCGGGGGGTAGGTCTTCCGCCAAGCCGAACAGCATAAAAATGCCGACGCCGGCCAGCGCCGAGACGAGCAAGCTGAGAAGCAACTTCCCTTGGCCTGCCGCAGGCCTTGGCGCTTCGCTGATGAGAGCCTCTTTCGTCAGGGTGGGCAAAGTGGCAGTGCCAACAACCTTGAGCGAAACACGGGTCGGCAGGTCAAAATCGGCATCCAACTCGGTATCGAGCAATGCGGGCAGCATTTCGCTAGCCTCAGCGTTCTCAGTGGTCGCTTGCAATTGGAGGGTCACCTCGTCGGCGTTAGCCTTCAGCGCCGGCATGACCTGAGTGCGGTCCTGCGCCGGGTCATAGGAGGAAACAGCGGGCGCGGACTGGGTACGCTGAACGGCTTCTTCACTAAGCCTAGGTAGAGGTTTGGGCACGCTCAAGCCGCCGGCGAGCTGCGCTAACCAGGCGCGGTAGTCCGTATCTGAAAAAGCGCCGCCAAGTTCCGACAAACAGATGCGTAAGGCTCCAGAAAATTCGCC
>JAPKCE010000517.1 GCA_028823075.1 Myxococcota bacterium | reverse complement strand
CTGCTTTGCGCTAGATAACTGCCCTGAGGCAGCAAACCCGGACCAGGCCGATAGCGACTGGGACGGCTGGGGCGATGCCTGCGACCCCTGCCCAAATGATGCCGAGGGCGATTCCGACAACGACAGTGTTTGTTTGGCCGAGGACAACTGCCCAGAAGATGCCAACCCGCTTCAAGAAGATTTTGATGGCGATGGACAGGGCGATGCCTGCGACGCTTGTCCGGCCAGCGCGAACGGCGACAGCGATGGCGATGGGGTCTGCGACGACGCTGACAACTGCCCCGAGCGTTATAACCCCGAGCAACTCGACCGCGATGAAAACACCCAGGGCGACGCCTGCCAATTAAGTCCCGACGGCGACGGCGACGGAATCGCCGATGCTTTTGATAATTGCCCAGACGCAGCAAACCCGGGGATGCGCGCCTCTAGCCAAGATTTGAGCCCCTATGCCCACCCCGAAAACCAACTTGAGTTGGGCGACGATGCGCGCTCCGAAGCCTTGGACTTAGGATTCGACTTCCCGTTTTTCTCGGCTTGGCGACAACAGCTTCGGGTGCATGCAAACGGCTTTGTTAGTTTTGATATCCGCGGCCGAAACCAGCGCTTTGACCGTGCCAAAGCGCTGCCCAGCGATGAGGCTCCACGCTTGGCTATCTTTGGCTTCTGGACCGATTTGGACCCCAGCGGCGGCGGCAATCTACGCTATGGCGGAGGCGGAGAAGCGCCAAACCGTCACTTCATCGTCGAATGGGATCAGATCCCGGCCTACGGCGCCAGCGACGATGACGACGCTGCATTTTTTCAAATTGTTGTTCACGAGCGCGGAGCCATTGAGATCATCTGCCTTGCTTGTGAAACTCGCGGCAGCCGCAACGCCACGCAGGGCTTACAAAACTATGCACGGTCGGTGGCGGTCAGCTTTCCAGGGCGATCGTTTCAGGCTTTGGCGCTCAGCGACGATTCGCTGATTTTTGAAATGCATGCCCAACCCGATCTCGACAACGATGGAACCGGTGACATTTGCGACCCGGATCGCGACGGTGACGAGATCGTCAATGATGCTGACATCTGCCCCAATATCGCCAACCCCGAACAGGCTGACCGAGACAGCAACGGGCGCGGCGATGCGTGCAACGACTTCGAAGATAGCGACGGCGACGATTGGGCCGATGATCTCGATAACTGTCCGCGCACCGCGAACCCCGAGCAAGACGATGTCTGTTCCTATATTCGCCTCAGCGGGTCGCTTCACTACAGCGACCGCTTGTACAACCAAGAGGGCATGACCGGCGCCTTTGAGGAACGCACTGTCGCCTTTGCTCAAATCGAACTCCTCGCGGCCGAAGACGGACGTATTCTCGACACGGCTAGCGCCGACGCTGAGGGAAACTTTACCCTCGAAGCCGAATGGTTGAACCAAGAACTATGGCAACTGCGGGCCTTGAGCCAAAGCCATGGTGACACGCCGGTGCGAGTTATCAACCGAGCCGAGCAACCCGAACTCTATGCGCTGAGCAACGCTCCGTTTACCCCGGCTCCGGGCGATGAGATTCGCTTAGTTGCCGATCACGACAGCAGCGTCGGTGCAGCCTTTAATATCTTTGCGACTTCGGTAGAGGCTTATCGCTTCGTACGTCGCTTTAGCGCCTTCCAAGCCCCCCCATTGACCGTCCAATGGGCGCCGCTCGAAGAATGGGACTGCGGCTCGTGTTATTCACGCAACCGCATCCGTCTAGGGGGTCAAGAGGGCGATCCGGACGAATGGGACGACGATGTAATCCGCCATGAATTCGCCCATTATTTCATCGATCGTTTTAGCAACGACGACTCCCCGGGCGGTAGCCATAACGGAGACCGTACCAACCCTTTACTAGCCTACGGCGAAGGGGTCGCGACCTTCTTTGGCTCGATGGCTTCAAACCAACCTTGGTACATCGATACCCGTGGTGAGCGCGTCACCCGCCGCAACCTCGAAACGATGAGCGACAACGACCAGTACCGAGGCACGGGATCCGGGCGACTCGACGGCGGCGTGCTCGCGGTCGCTGGGCGACGAGCTCGAGGTCGCGCTGGAGCTCGAGTTCGAGCTCGATATCGAGCTCGCTCTAGAAAGACGCATGTGCACAGTTAGAGTTAAAAGACGAACAAATTACAAAGACGTAAAGTTAGAAAGACGCAACAGTTAGGATTCGTCTTTTGCCAACCCCGGGACAGTA
>JAPKCE010000040.1 GCA_028823075.1 Myxococcota bacterium | reverse complement strand
TTGACGAGCAGGGCGTACCGACCACGACGACGACTTTGAGCGTCGCCGCTGATACCGTGAAAACCGGCGAAAATATCGAAGGTCTAACCGCGATCATCGGTAAGACCATGGCAAATCTCACAAAAACTATGAAATCCAGTAAGGATGGTGCGGGAATCCTTGCCTTTGATTCCACAGCTCGCATGCTGCGCGGCGCAATTTCCGACGCTTTGGTTCAGCCACAATCTGGCAATACCGGAAAATATTCTTCATTGACGATGATCGGCATCGGCCAAGATCGCTACGGTGCCATGACTTTTGATAAAGATGAATTCGCGGCTGCTTTAGCGGCCGATAAAGATGGCGTCATGGATCTTATCACCGGGACCGACGGCCTGGCCGCTCGATTCAAAACGATGACTGATGACTACACGCTTACCGAAGGCTTTTTAACCAGCCGTAAGACTATGTACGATGCTCGCAGTGAAGATATTAAAAAGGCGATAGAAAAAATGGAAGAGCGTGTTCTTTCGTACGAAAAACGTATTAAACACCAATTCGCCCAACTTGAAATGATGGTGTCGGGGCTCAGCCAGCAAAGCGCTGCGTTGAGTTCCCTTCGCTGAAAGGACTTCTGATGATTCCTGCGAAAAGAAACCCTTATGCGAGCGCTCAGGTGAATTCGGCTAGTCCGGAACAGATCCTAGTGTTGCTCTACGACGCTGCCTTGCGCGACACCAAAGAAGCGGTTTCAGCCCTCGATGCGGGCGACCGGTCTCGCAAAGCCAAGGCGCTTGATCATGGCGTCAAAGTGGTGACGGAGTTGGCCAATAGTTTGCGGCCCGACAAGGCGCCCGACATCGCAGCCAATCTTTCGAGCCTTTATGACTTTATGATCGATCGCATGATCCGATCGAACGCTAAGAACGAGAACATTGATCTCCAGGTCGTGCAGGATTTGCTCGCCGAATTGCGCAGCGCCTGGGTCGAAGCCATCCGAATTAATCGAACTTTACGTAACCAGGGGGCGGCAGGAGCCTAACCCACAACCAACGCGCAGCAAGGATGCAGCGCGTCGACCCATCAAGGAGGATATGGTCATGCACGATACGAGTTAGATACTTTGGCCGAGCGGGAGTGGGCCTAAAAGAGACTCCAAAACCTTGAGATTTCAATTTTGCTTGGTGGGCCCGGTGGGTCTTCACGGGTAGAGTTTATCCGGGGCTCATGTCGAGCCCCAACAAAAATGGTGACAGCAAGGACGCAGTCACCCGCCATCTTCACGGAGGATATCATGGCCATTACAGTACGCAGCAATCCACAATCAATCTTTTCGCAGACCCGTCTGAGTCGCACAAGTCGCGATCTCGCAAAGACTTTTAATCGCTTATCCAGTGGTAGTCGCATTAACAGTGCGGCCGATGACGCCGCCGGTTTGGCTATCTCAACCCGACTTGAGCACCGTATTAAGGGTCAAGGCGCAGCCAAGCAGAACGCTCAAGAGGGCATCAGCTTTATCCAAACCATGGAGGGCGGCGTCGAGCAGATCCTCGGCATGCTCCACCGTTTGCGTGAGCTCGGTGTTCGCTCGGCCAATGAAACGCTGACCGATACCGATCGCCAAGCGATGGACCTAGAGTTTCAGCAGCTCCTCACCGAGGTAGACCGCGTCGGCTTTGCAACAAGCTTCAACGGTGGGGCCGACCTTAACGGCTCCATGACCATGACCTTTCAGGTTGGCTTTGCAAATAGCGCCAACGATCGTGTGTCGCTGACTCAGACTTCAGGCTTATCGCTTGAGGCGCTCAACCTTGACGGCAGAGACGTTCGAAGCATCGGCGCTGCAGGCGCTGTGCTCGGCGACATCAGCACCGCGCTGAGCCATCTCAACGCTTATCGGTCGCGTCTCGGCGCAACCCAAAACCGTCTGGAACGAGCCATCTCGAACCTTGAGTCAGATATCGAAAACGCGACGGCGGCCAACAGCCGTATTCGTGACGTCGACTTCGCATCCGAGACCAGTAAGATGACCCGGTTACAGATCCTCAGCCAGAGTGGAACAGCGATTCTGACTCAGGCTAACGCGATGCCACAAGCGGCGCTCGCTCTGCTTGGAGGCTGATCACATTGAATAGAACAAGCATCGCAAACCGAGGTTCGCCGAGGGGTATACCGTTACCTCGCAACCGAGGCCCAACCAGGCACCGAAGGGGTCCCCCTCGTCGTGCCTGGAAACAAGGGCGCCGTTATGAGCTGGGCTCGAGTCGCTTCGATCAAGGGATTAATCCCGTAAGCCTTCGCCTAATAGCTTCTAGCGGTAGCGCTCAAGATACGACTCCCCCGGAGCTTGCCAATGCGGCGAACGCTCTGACCATCAGGAACCGGCGTAAGCCGAAAAACATTCGGGAGGGACCGGACATCGGTCCCTCCCCCCCCAAAGCCACAGGGCCCCCGGTACGGGGTGATCCTGCAAAAGGAGAAGGAAAGAACTATTTTGATTCACCAAACCCGGGACAAGGAAGTCCCACTCGCCGGCCGGCGGAATTCTCCGCCAGCCGCACGCCATCAAGGAGGAAATAATGGCTATTGTAGTAAGAAGTAACCCTCAGTCCGTGTTCGCACAGACCCGTCTTAACCGGAATTCAAATGCGCTCGGAAAGAGTTTTGAGCGTTTATCCACAGGTTCGCGGATCAACAGCGCAGGAGATGATGCGGCTGGACTCGCGATGTCGACGCAACTTGAGCATCGAATCGGGGCTCAAAGCGCTGCCAAGCAGAATGCACTTGAAGGCATTAGCATGATCCAAACCGCTGAAGGTGGTGTGGAGCAGGTTCGTAGCATGCTCGACCGTATGCGTGAACTCGCCGTTCGATCAAGCAATGATACGCTGAGTGACTCTGATCGAGGCAACTCAGATCTCGAGTTCCAGCAACTCAAGGTTGAGATTACTCGTATTGGTGAAACCACCAGTTACAACGGTAAGCAGTTGTTGGACGCTACCACCACCCTGGTGTTTCAGGTTGGTATGGATGACGACGCCAATAATCGCATTGCGCTGACAATGACCGGCAACTTCCTTGCCAGTAACGGTGTAGACGGTATGGGCTTGTCCGGTGATGTCGCCAGCATCGGCGGGGCCGCGTCGATGCTGACTAAGATCGACGGTGCGCTGAGTGTATTGAACTCATACCGTTCAAAACTAGGTTCTACCCAGAACCGTTTGGAGCGTGCCATTGGTAACTTAGAGGCGGACATTGAGAATGCCACCGCTTCGAACAGCCGCATCCGCGACGTGGACTTTGCAGAAGAGACATCCAAGATGACTCGTTTGCAGATCCTCGTGCAGAGCGGGACTGCGATTCTATCGCAGGCGAATTCGAGTCCTCAAGCAGCGCTTTCCCTTCTGGGATAACGCCGCAGCGGGATCAGCCAAGGGGGGTGCCCAGAGCTTCGGTTCTGGGCGCCTTCTTGGTTTTTTTGCCTAGGGCCACCCGCTAAATGACCGGCTTCGGCACAAAATGGCAGTATTTTTAGGTGCTTCACTTGACTTTGTTTGTGACGCACCTCACTATCTGGTTGAAGGTTCATCTGTCCCCAGACGAAAGAGGAGGTTATATAGGTTACAAAGCCGCGCTGGCGAGCGCCGCTTTGAGTCGGGCAAAACGCAAACCGTTGCTTGCAAGCCCTTGAACCCCAGCAAGATCAACACAACCATACAGAAACGCTCTCAAAGGATTTGAGAGCAACGCCTTTCCAAGGAGGAATCATGGCACTTGTAGTAAGAAGTAATCCCCAGTCTGTCTTTGCTCAAAACCGTTTGAACAAAAGCCAGGGCGACTTTAACAGTTCACTTGAAAAACTAGCTTCCGGTAGCCGAATCAATAAGGCTGCTGATGATTCTGCTGGCATGGCTGTATCAACAGTTATGGAGCATCGAATTAAGGCACAGAGTGCCGCGCGTCAGAATGCCCAAGAAGGTATTTCGCTGATCCAAACCGCTGAAGGTGGTGTGGAGCAGGTTCGTGGCATGCTTGACCGTATGCGTGAACTCGCCGTTCGATCAAGCAATGATACGCTGAGTGACTCTGATCGAGGCAACTCAAATCTCGAGTTCCAGCAACTCAAGGTTGAGATCACTCGTATTGGTGAAAGCACCACTTACAACGGTAAGAATTTGCTGTCTGCGTCCACGGGACTGATCTTTCAGGTTGGTATGGATAACGACGCCAATAATCGCATTTCGGTAGTAATGACCGGCAACTTCATTGCCAGTGCCGGCGGAGACGGTATGGGCTTATCCGGTGATGTCGCCAGCATCGCAGCGGCCGCGTCGATGCTGACTAAGATCGACGGTGCGCTGAGTGTATTGAACTCATACCGTTCAAAACTAGGTTCTACCCAGAACCGTTTGGAGCGTGCCATTGGCAACTTGGACGCCGACATTGAGAACTCGGTTTCGGCGAACAGCCGAATCCGCGACGTTGACTTCGCCTCTGAAACGGCCAAGTTCACGCGTTCGCAGATTCTCATCCAGTCGGGTACTGCGATTCTGTCGCAGGCCAACAGCTCGCCGCAAGCAGCTTTGTCGCTGCTGGGCTAGATGAGCGATTAGCGTAGCGCTATAAAGGAGGTGAATCATGGCTGATCCTGCAAGCCTCCAAGCTACACTGATGCCTAGTCGTGCTCCTCGCCTTGGACAGCCTGGTGCTGTCGAGGCGAAGAGCCAGCGAGCTGAAGCTCCCGCCCCTGTCGTGGCTTCGGACACGGCGAAAGATGGGGCTTTAGGGCCGGTGCAGTTGGAGCGTCTAAAGGTTGAAGTTGCTGAGGTGCGTTCCCAGCTAGATCAGAACGGGGTAGACATCCAGATGGAGCCCCAAGACGGTCTAGATCCAGCGATTATTCGTTTGATCGACAGGGATACGGGTGAGACGATTCGTCAGATTCCAGGCAAGGAATGGCTCGATATGAGGCGTAACTTGATGGAAGGAAAAGGACTTATCATTTCCACTTTAGCCTAAATCAATAGGCGATGAAGGCCTAGGGGCGCCGTTTGGCGCCCCTAGGTCTTTTTTGGTCGGCGTGCCATGGAATCCCCATGAGAATTAGCGTGATCAAAAACGAATACGTTCGCCACCTGTTCGAGCTTGCGAAGGCCATGCATTCGGCACTTAATCGGGCTGATTTCGATATGGCAGCGCAAATATACGAGGAGCGTTCACGCTACATGGCGGATCATCAGCCGGACCGCAGCGAATGTGCTGAGGAGCTGCTTGATTCCTTGCTCAAGCTCGACCAAGAACTAATCCAATTAATGCAGAATAGGCGCCAATCAATCGTCGCCTCGGGAAGCCGTCTTCAGAAGGTTCAAAGGTACAGCGGTGTTATGTACCCGCGACCTAAAGGTGGAGATTGGGGAAGTGGCTAAATAGATCGAATAGGCGTGTCGATGGCATTAACTGGGAGATCATCTATGGACGTCTATTTCGACAGCGAACTTGTCGGTCAAGCGATTGTTGGGGATGATCTCGCTCAGTTGCTAAGTGACGAGCAAATGGCGCATGTCGTTTGCACTCGTATTGATAAGGTTGATACGACCTTTGACGAACTGCTGGAACGTCAGCAATGGGTTGGTGAGCGGCTCGATTTGTACACTTTTGATGGGTGGCTCGATGAAGCTGCGCGCCAGGTTTCCATCTGTCTTCAGCGACTCCCTGAGATTGCAACCGGTTTAGCGGTTATGACCAGCGATGAAACGCCAGTTAAGCTCATCGACGAGTTGATGCAAAAACCGAAAGAAATCCTGGTTGAACTGCTGGATATAAAACAGCACTTTAATGCCGATTTACAGGCTTCATTAGAGGTGGTTCAGACCATGATGGTGGGCGCGGAAACCGTCGTTACGCTTGCGGTTCGAAATCGGGATTTTGTGTGTTTAGCAGATGCTCTTCGCTTTGAGTGGCTCATCGCGCTGCGCTCCTTGCTGTGTTTCCTTGAGCCCGGCCGAAAGCTTGAAGCCCCTCCTAGCGAGCCGGGCCCAGAACTTGATTCTGCTGCGATGTATGCGTCCAATCTAAAGGCTTTAGACGGGCGCTTTCCGAATCTGATATCGCAAATTGAAGCAGCTTGGGATCAGCGCGACGAACTTCGCTATTCGATTGATGAAGGGCCATCAAAATTGCGCGCCCCCCGGGTGAACGGCCAGAGAATGTGGTCGGTTGTCGAGCCTGCTAAAGACCTCCAAAGGATCGCAAAGCAACATATAGGTGATGCTGCTCCCGAAAAGTGGGACAGTGCTGCCACTTGGGGTGTCGCCGGCAATTTGGCGCATACACTTTTACTCGACGAAATGGACTTGCGACCTCAGATTTTTGTGCGTCCTGACCTTGCTGCTTTTGCAGCCGAACTTCACTGCGTGGATTGGACGGAATTGGTCGCTGCTTCCAATATCCGATTGTGCACCACCGTAGACGAATATCGTTGGACTCTGCGCAGTTGTTTTGTTCACCAAGATCAAATACGTCGCTTGAGCAGCCCGAATTTACTTCAAGTTGACCCCGCGCTTTATGAGGAGCTTCACGAGGAAAGCGGTCACACCGAATTGACCCTGAAAATGGAGGGGTTTACAGGGGCATCACGCGGCCGCCAGTGGACTCTTAATGCCTTGTCAAACGTAGCAAGCCTTCTCGACCAACCCGACGCTCATCGACTAAAGGATATACGCAAGGGCTTGCCCGGTTTGTTAGTTGCACCGGGCCCGAGCTTGGCTAAGAATGTTGATTTGGTGCGTGAGTTTGCCAAAAAAGGTGTGGTTGTCGGTGTCAGCCATGTTCTCGGAAAGCTCCAGGATTTGGGTGTTGACCCCGAGCTAACCGTGGCCATTGAAGCAAACGATATTTCGTCCCATTTTGAGGGTTCGGACCCAACTCGCACCTCTTTGTTTTTGCATGAATCTACCCACCCCAATGTGGTCGCTCAGCCGGCGGCTCAGCACTGGGTTGTGCATGACGGAGAAATTGGTCGCCGTTTGCGCAACGACGAGTCGCTGCGGTCCCTGAGTATAGTGGCGTCAAGTTGTACGCATATTGCGATGTGGGCTTTAAACCAAATGGGCTGCGACCCGATTGTGTTTATTGGCCTAGATCTCGCTCTGGAGGATGGCAAACAGTACACTGACGGTTGCGAGGGAAGCACACCAACTCAGCAGCATATCGAGATCGATGGTTACAACGGCGGTAAAGTTCAAACCATTGCTCAGTACAATGTTTTCCGAGACCAGTTTGAACTGTCCATTAGTCATCATAAATTCAACGATCGTCGTTACATTAACGCTACCGAAGGTGGTGCGCGTATTCGTGGTACCGATCAATTGACCCTGGCCGAGGTCGTTGAGCAACTCGCTCCCCTTGCCGATAAAGAGACGTCGGGCGCTATATTAGCTCCGGCAGACGCTTTACCCGTTATTGATTGGACAGAAGTCGTTCGGTCTTTGGACGATAGTGTTGTTGATATGGAAGAAGCGGAAAAGAGCGCGGCAAAAGGGTTGCAAGCAGCGCGCGCCGCGGTCGCCTGTTTCAAGGTGGGCGATGAGGCTGGCTTGCAGCGTCGCGGTCGGTCGGCCGCTCGCCGAGCGAAAAAGGCCAATGAGGTGTTAACCAACGACCATGTCTTTAATGGCCGCTGGATGGCGGCACAAAACAAACGTTCGCAACGTTTTGAACGCGAGGCCCAATATCTTGTTGATGACCCGAAAGCCCTAATGCGTCACAATCTAATGCATTATCAGCAGCTCTTAGCTGCCCTTGAGGAGGCTGCGAAGGGTCTTCGCCCGCTTTACGAAGCGGCAGCCAAAAAAGTTCGGGAGAAGCATAATGTTTGATGGCGCATCTCTTCTTATCACCGGTGGTACGGGAAGTTTGGGCAATGCCCTGTCTAAATACCTGCTCGAAAATACCGGTCTACGACGCCTCATTATCTACAGTAGAGATGAGCTAAAGCAGCACGAGATGCGGCAGCGTTTTGGCGCTGATAAGCGCATGCGGTTTTTCATCGGTAACGTACGCGACCTGGAGCGTATGCGGCGCGCTTTTAACGGTGTGGACTACGTCATCCACGCGGCTGCGCTGAAGCAGGTTCCAGCAGCTGAATACAACCCTTTTGAATGCATTAAAACAAACGTCCTCGGCGCTCAGAATGTGATTGAGGCGGCTTTGGACTGCGGGGTTAAAAGACTGGTGGCCTTGTCCACTGATAAAGCCTGTAACCCGATCAACCTCTACGGAGCGACCAAGCTTTGCTCGGATAAGCTGTTTGTTGCGGGAAATGCCTATGCCGGCGCTTCGCAGACGCGCTTCGCAGTGGTTCGCTACGGTAACGTCTCGGGTTCTCGCGGTTCTGTCGTGCCACTTTTCAAGCACCTCGCGGCCGAAGGCGGTGAGGTGCCCATCACCGACGCGCGTATGACGAGGTTTTGGATCACAATCGAAAACGCTGTGAAGCTGGTGATGGACAGTTTTGAGCAGATGCAAGGCGGCGAAATTTTCGTGCCGAAAATCCCTTCGATGCGCATCATCGATCTCGCCGAAGCGCTCTGCCCCGGGCAACCTATCCGCAGCATTGGCATTCGCCCAGGCGAGAAACTGCATGAGGCGATGATCGGTGAAGACGACGCGCGCTCGGTGATCGACATGGGTGAGCGCTATGCCATCTTACCAGAATTTGAATGGTATACGCCTGATATGAGTCGAGGAACTCGCGTGCCCGAAGGGTTTTGTTACACTTCGGACGCCAATGAAAAATGGCTTAGCGTCGCCGAACTTCGTCGCCTAGCCGGTCTATGATCCCGTACGGAAAGCATGACCTGCACCCCGCCGATCGCGAGGCTTTGCTCGAGGTTTTGGATACGGGCTGGCTAACGGGCGGCCCCACTGTCGCTGCTTTTGAAGAGGACTTGGCCAGGGTTTGTGGCGCCCCTGAAGTCGTCTGTACCTCAAGCGGAACGACCGCTTTACACCTGGTCGCCGAGAGTCTCGGTGCACCGCCCGGTGCCTGGTGGATCTGCCCGTCGAGTACCTTTGTGGCGACGATTCAGGCGGGAGTCTATGCCGGCTACCGGCCGGTCTTCGCCGATGTCGACCCGTTGACCGGGTTGATCTGTTGCGAATCGGTTGCTCAATTGCTCGAAGCGGCGCGCGACCACCAAGCCGTGATCGCTGCGGTGGTAGCAGTCGATCTCAATGGCCACAGCGCGCCGATTCAAGACCTAGCGGACCTGCTTGATCTCTATGCCGTTCCGCTGATTCGCGACGCCGCCCACAGTTTGGGCGGTGTGGACTCGGACGGTCAAAATGTAGGCGCCTGCGAGCGCGTTCTGGCGACTATGTTTAGCTTTCATCCCGTCAAGCTTATCGCCGCCGCCGAGGGCGGTGCTGTAGCGAGTCATGATCTTGAACTGTTAGCACAAATACGCCATTTGCGCAGCCATGCTATGACCCGTGCACCGGGCAGTCCGAGCGATTATAGCGTCGACGCCGTGGGCTACAATTACCGCCTGTCTGATCTTCATGCGGCGCTTGGCCGCAGTCAGTTGGCGCGCATCGACGAAAAATTAGCGCTACGGCGCGGTCTGGCCGCGGCCTATCAAGAACAGCTCGACGGGGTCACAGGTCTTCGTCTCGTACGCCCGCCGAAAGGGAGTCAATCTGCCTGGCATTTGGTCAGTATTTTAGTGGCATCGGAGCGCCGCTGGCCATTGATTTCATCTCTGCGCGAGGCGGGCATCGGTGTCGCTCATCATTACCCCGCAGCCCATCTGCAGCCGGTTTACAAGGAGCTTCTGCCCGGGCTTGAGGGGACTTGTCCCGGCGCCGAAAGCTATTGCGCCTCTCAGATCACCTTGCCCTTGTTTGAGACCTTAACTTTGCAACAGGTGACAAAGGTCACCGAGACTTTGAAGAGTCTCCTGTAACAGTCTTTTCTGAGGACCATTGCGTTCACCCGCAGGGTCGAACAAATTACGGTTGAAAGCCTTGTTTGCATAGGTCATGCAGCAAAGCGGAGTGAACAGCATGAGCAATCAACTGCAGGTAGGCGATCGCGTGGTGGTGGTACCCAGAAGTGGGTCGATGGCCGCGGTGCAGATCGCTGGTCGGGTGTTGGCGGCAAAGGGCAGCGATGCCTTGCGTATTTCCTGGACTCTCGAAGGTCGCAACCCCTTCAACAAGGGCGATGTGTTTCTTATTATCGGTCGCGATATTCGCCGTCGTGGCTTGTATATGAGCGGCGACGAGCAGAGCGCTAATTTGGTTTTGCGCGAAGCGGCCGGTGATGGTCGTTCCAACCGTCGCTTCGCCCGTGTTGAAAGTCTGCTGCGCTATTCGTGGCGTTCAGTGGCTGCGGGCGAGACCGAGGGCCTTGAATTCAAAATCCGTGATGCGGTGGGGCTGCGCAAGCGGCTCAGCAGCGAGGCGGTGGCAGCACCCAAGACCCAACTCGGCGATTATTTGGAAAAACGCCTGCGCGTCATCGAGGAGTTGTTGCGTCAGGTGCTCGAGCGCATGGACGCAGTCGACCCTGTCGCTTCTGGCCTTATCGAAGGCCTGTGCGATTTGAGCGGCTCTGGCATGGTCTTCC
>JAPKCE010000516.1 GCA_028823075.1 Myxococcota bacterium | reverse complement strand
GCTAAGTTCGGACAGGATAACCGCTGAAAGCATCTAAGCGGGAAGCCCCCTTCAAGATTAGGTCTCATTTGAGAGGCGTTGGAGACGACGACGTTGATAGGCCGGATGTGGAAGCGCAGCAATGTGTGAAGCTAACCGGTACTAATTCCTCAATGTATTCAACAACATATTACCAAGACGCCGCGCTCGATTTCAGGGTTCGCGGCCCACTCAGCACACATGCAAAACGCATGAGAGAAGCCCAAAGACTTTGCCGGTGACCATAGCAACAGTGCCCGACCCGATCCCATCCCGAACTCGGAAGTCAAACCTGTTAGCGCCGATGGTACTGCAGCGAACGCTGTGGGAGAGTAGGACGTTGCCGGCTTCCTTTCCTCAACATCGCGTCGATCTTAGGATCGGCGTGTTGTCTTTTTTTGCGCCTGTTTTGGCGCTGGGTACGTGGCTGGTAGCGGGGGTGCGGTCGAATCGCCGTAGCCTTGGGCGCCGTGGGCTATACCTCTAGCGCCCACTCTAACGGCAGCGCGTGCGACGAGACCCGCCGCCGCTGGGCATGCCACGGCGCATTTTAACCGCACTTTTCCATAGGTTTCACGATGGGCTGTTGTGAATGCGACGGCCCCTTGGTCATTCACTCTTTTATTGTTAGGCGAAACGCTCGGCTTCGAATTGTTCGGCGTTGTTGGGGGGTTAATAATTGCGCTATATAGCCCTTATATTAATGACCTCTTGTAATGCGCCAAACTTGCCGAACTTGCCGCCAAGCAATGATAACGCGCCCGCAAAGATCGTCTGGTTTGCTCTCACGATGGCGGATGAAGGTGCGCTTGTCGTGTTGCCTGACGCAGTTCCGGCTGGGGCTGCTTTGCGCCTGACCCTAAAGGTTGAGACCGCCGCAGGAGCACCCGCTCTTGGGGCCTCTGTTAATGTAGGAATTGTGGCTCCCGGCTTTGCTGACCTAGTTCGCTTTCCTCGCGGGGCGACTTGTATCTCCGACGGGCAAGGTGATTGCGAATTGATCTTGGTCAGTCGCGGAGAGTCGGGTATTTTTAGTTTGGTTGCGCAGGTTTTGGGCGAAACGCTTATCGAAGAGCGTTTTGAGTTGCAGATTATGCCGCTCGTCGATGGGCCTTCGGTCATTTTTGAGATCGAGACTTTGGCGCGCTATGTTTGGCGAATTGGGCATTCAGACCCCTTTGAAACGGGGGATGTGCTGGCACTCAACGCCGATATCGCACCGGGGCGCGTCGTCGAAATAACCTTGCAGGATAAGTTCGAGAATGGCTTAGGAGGGAGCCGGGTTCGTATTACCACCTTCGATCCCTCCGAGCGTCGAGAGTCTGCTGATGCCGGGCCCGCCGATTCCGGGCGCCTTGCTGACGCGGCGCCTTCAGCTTCTGATAGCGGCGCCTTGATTAGCGACAGCTCCGTGGCTTTGGACGCGATAAGCTCAGCCGACGCTTCAGACGTTTCAACTGCCTCAGACGCCGCCAACGCTATAGACGCCGCAGACGCTTCTGGAGATGGCGGACGGGGAGTCGCTGATGTGACATCGGCCTTTGAGGCGGGGCCCGATGCAGTAGCGGCCGCCCGTGACGCTGGGACGAGCGGCGATACCGGCGCTGAGGTCCAGGGTTTGATCCCTCCGATAGTTGTCCAAGCTACCGCCGACGGTGAAGGGGGTTGGGGTTGTCGCGCCGGCGCCGCCGAGTTGCTCGATGGTGAACTGTTGAGCGACGTTGATGGTAAGGTGCGCTTCTGTCTACTCGCTGCTGTCGTGGGGAGTTGGAGGGCGCGTATCCAGGTGCTCGGTTTTGAGAGTCTGGGTCCAATGATGAGCGATGGCTTCATACTGCATGGCGAGACTCGAGATCGCGAACCCGCTGCCATCGTCGCCATCGGCGATGATCCGACGGTGATCTGTGCCCCAGGTCAGTTCAGCCCGCCCATCGGTTTTCGTGTGCTCGCTAGCGGTGGGAGCGACCCGGTAGCGGGTGTGCAGGTCGGATTTTTGGCAGGCGGAGGCTTGCAAGGCTTGTCGCGCACACTCGCGACGACTGACAGCAACGGTGAGGTCTCGGTTAGGGTTGCTTGCCCAGCGCGCTTGCTGCCCGGCGGGCGCGTGTTCGCCCAGGTACGAGGTGCCAGTATCGACCCCGCCAGTGTTTCGGTGCGCGTTCGGGCTGACGCCGCGGTTCGCCTGGTCATTAGCCCGCATCACGGCA
>JAPKCE010000515.1 GCA_028823075.1 Myxococcota bacterium | reverse complement strand
CTAATACTAGCTAGTATTACCATGGTAGCGCCTAGTACAGTGAGCCGAGGGCAGCCAACCAGCCAACCGCGAGCATGCACCGCCGCGTAGCCAGCGCACAACCACCACTACCTATTCACCCACATAACGCACCCCTTTCTCGTCGACAAATCTTCGATGGGCAAAGGAGCAGGGAAGGGCGCCGACGGCAACACCACCACGCAGGCGATGACTGCCGAAGTCACGCCGGTCGTGCGCATCGCCATCGCCGGCGCCGGCTTCTCCGGTGCGATCCTGGCGAGGCAGCTCAAGAAAGAGCCGGGCGTCGACGTTGTTTGCTATGAGAAGATGGCGCAGGCGTCCGTCCGCAAGCACTGGACGCAACCGGTGACCGGCGCCGGCCTCAACATCAACCCCAACGCGATGGCCTGCATCGGCCAGGTCGACCCAGAGCTGCGGGATCGGTTGCGTGGCATCGGTTTGCCTCGGGAAACTGTCCGCGCCAGCACAGTTACCGGGCGCCACATCTACGAGCAGGACATGGTCGCCGAAGGCCTCGCTGACACCCACGGCTGCCGCGTGCGCTGGGATGATGCCAACACTCTCATCCGCCAGGCCGCAGGCGACTGCATCCGGTGGGAGACAACGGTTGAGGACCATGTCGTGGAGAAGGACGGCAGCATCACCCTCACGCTTGCGAATGCCGACGATGGCAGCACGTCAACCGAAGCAGGCTTCGACCTTCTGATCGCCGGCGAGGGCCGCTACTCCAACACCCGTACCCGCGCACTTGGTAGTGTCGCACCGACCTCTTACGGGGACGTGTGCAACTTCCGGATCCTGGTTCCCAACGCGCAGCCGGACGGCACACCATGGCCTGCCGAGATGGGTACCGGTCTTTTCGACGATCTGCAGCTGATTTACAACGAGACGCCTACGGTTGACAACCTGGCGCCAGGCTCAGCCCTGCGCGAGGACCACGAGTTCGTGAACACGGTGCTGCGCTCCACGCCGCGCGTCGGCATCATGCGCATCCCGGCCTCTAAGTTCAAGGCAGAGGTGGGCGAGTCGCTTTACATCTTTGGCAACTTCGCCATCCCCGACCAGAAGGATGTTCCGGCCGGCTCCAAGACTGGCGAGGCGATGCACTGCATGTTCACCCCGGCGGGAGGGGATGCCGAGCTGACCCCAGAAGCACGCTTCATTCGCGAGACCCTGACAAAAAATGCGGACAGCTTGCACTGGTCGCGCTTCCAAGATATCCCCGTGGAGTTCAGCGACGCCACCGGACACGTCTTGATGCTGGGCGACGCCGCGCACGGCTTTTGCCCCTCGCTCGGGCAGGGCGCCACAACCTCTATCGAGGATGCCTGCCTTGCGGCGACTGAACTGATCGGTGCAGTGCGCCGTACAACATCGCTGGTCGCCAGCGATCGCCATTTGGTGATCGCAGAGCTTCGGGCAGCGGTGGCCAAGATTGGTGAGCGGCAGTCCGACCGCGTGGACTTTATTGGGTCGATATCAACCGAGGCAGGGGAGCACATTCGCTTTCTGCCGGGGGACTTAGACGGGCGCGGCTCTGTAGATGATGACGCGTTGGCATGGACAGATGACAACCACAAGTCCGGCTGGAGGCACAAGATGCGGCGGGCTTGGCTGGAGTACCCCAAGCTCGACTTAATTCACAAGGCGGTGTAACACGAAATTATTTAATAAGTAATAATACTTCCGGAATAAGTAATAAAACATAGTTTAATTTGCACTTTGTTCTTCAAACAGAGTCCTTACGAAGTGACCAAGAATCATATCTGTAAGTCGAAATCATCCCTTCGGACAGCCCAAATAAGATCAAACCATTTAGTCGTGCATTCTCCGAAAAGCTGTGTGCACCGGCACAGCAACACTTCGTGTCGACCCGGGACGGGGGGGCGTGTGGGAGGTCGAGGTGCTACTAGCGGTGAGAGACGGCCCAACACAAACACAAAAGCTAAACGATCTTCTTGCTTTGGCCAAATCTCACCAATCGCAAAAACCCCTCGAAATTTATCTTTGACGACGCTTGCAACGCCACTGACAGCAGCAAAACGGATAGACGTGTGCCCTCGCGCACACCTAGCAACGCCGGCTGCGGAACGGATTGCAACACTAACACTTGTTACATCAACAAATACCCCACCAGAAGTGGTACCCCCCAGACGTGGAGGGCGAGCGCTTACGCGCTTACCCGCCGGCAATCCCACGAGGCCCCGCTAGG
>JAPKCE010000039.1 GCA_028823075.1 Myxococcota bacterium | reverse complement strand
TCTCTTGGTAAAACGCCCCGGTGTCGCCCTCGTAAAACATCTCAAACAGGTTGGGAGCGCGACTGCTCGAACTCATGCTCAACCAGCTCGACGAACGCCCGCGGCGGCGCAGATTCAAAGCCAATTCCGCGGCGGGACGCAGCCAGGTCTGGGAGCGATCATCCTGTGAATCAAGAACGCCAAAAACCGCCAAGCGCAAACCGGCGCTCAGACTCAGTTGTTTTGTGCCGAGTTTAGCTAAGTCGCCTTGGAGTTGAGCAAAAATACCACCGGTCAAGTAGCCGAGCCCGTCGCCGTAGAGGCTACGCTCAAGGCCTGTACCCAGCACGGTGCTTTGGCTGCCCGAAACCGACTCCACGGCGGCCTCGCCACCCGTTCGCAGGCGCCAGCCCTTGAAGCGTTTGCTGAGCAGGCGAAAACCAGCCTGATGCATGAGAACCTTCTCGGTCTCAACCAAACGCTGCAGCAAACCGCTTTCGCTAAAACCGTCGTCGCCCGGCTCTAAGTCCATTCGATCCAAACAAGCTTGGCGGTCGAGCACATTTCCGCTTGCCGCTACGTCGCATCGCTCGACGCGCTCGTCGCGAGCGGCGCTGCGACTGCCGATAAAGAATTCACTGCGACGAAAAGCACCAGAATGGCGCCCTTTGGCACGTAACCAGGTAAAATGATCGCTGGGCGAGCTGCGGCGAAGTTCGCCTCTCGGCAACTGATCGATCTGCCCGCCGCCACCCACGCGCAACCCCAAATAACCGAAATGGAGAAGCCAAGCCTGGGTGCGATAACGCATTTTGAGCAACCAGTCCGTCTGTCCGTGGTCGGCCTTTGGAATCTCTGCTGCGTCGAGCCCAGCGAGCAGGTCGCCATGGCGACGGCTACGGAATTTGTCACGCTGCACCGCTAAAGCGATGGCAAAAGGACCGCTTTGCTTCTTGAGCAAGCTCGTAAAATTATAGCGATAATAACCTGGGTAGGCGAAAAACTCTCGCCAATACCACCAACGTTTGTCGGGCTTTTCAAGGTCGCGCGTCCGCATGGACAAAACACCGCCCAGGGCACCCGAGCCGTAGCCCACGCCGCCGCTGCCGCGAATCAATTCAAGCCCCTCAAACGAATACAAACCCAAGCTATTGGCGGCACCGCTGGCGCCGCGACGCAACAAGCTTGTGTTGTAGCGCAGACCGTCGATGAGGATGAGGTTGTCGGCGCCCATCAGCCCGCGAATAAGTGGACTGATCGCGCCAGGCGCCCCCTCGCGCAGGCTGACACCAGGTAGAGTCGCAAAAAACTCGGCTAAATCCAGGTGGCCAGCGTCGTCCAAGGCCTTGCGTTCGGCCCGCTCAATACTGCGCGCAGTTTCGGCTTCCTTCGCCGCGTGACGCTCGCCGGAAACGACGATACCATCCGCCATAAGGGGCTCGGAAAGCGCCAGCATCATAGTGATTACGCTCAGCATCGTGGCTCCATCTCGCGACCAGCAACTGGAGGTACGATGGGCGACTGTCAAACGATCGTGATAGAGACGTGACCTAAGGTCACTTGAAACCTAAGCAAAAATCGTGCCCAGTGCTTGCAAGAAAGGAAGCATCTATGTACTTCGCCCCCGGCCAATAAGGGCCTCTAGCTCATTTGGTTAGAGCATTCGACTCATAATCGACAGGTACTAGGTTCGATCCCTAGGAGGCCTACCAAGAAAAGGATGGTGCAATCCATGGGTGATGATCTTAAAAATCTGGCGCGTCTCCAACTCACCGAAGATCGTATCTCTGAGGCGAGCAAGACACGCGATGAGCTTGTTATTGCTGTCGAAGCACAGGGCGGCACGCTAAAAGACCTGCTGCGCAAGCGTAACGAAGTGCAGGATCGCTTCGACGATGCCAAGCGGGAATGGCGTGAGATCGAGGAGAGCGTCGAAACCAAAAAAGCCGAACTGAAGAAATGGGAAACCCGTCTTCAAGGCTTGCAGGACTGGCGCGAGCAGCAAGCGCTCAACTCGGCCATCCGCGAACAGACCCGCACCATCGGCTACGGCGAGAACGACGCCAACGAAAAGGTTAGCGTTGTCGAAGAGCTTGAGACCGCCTTTAATACGGCTCAAGAAGCTCTGGAAACTGCACAGAGCAAATCGGCCAGCCTTAGCAACGAACTCGAAAAACAAAATGGGCTCACCGAGACGGCATTAAAAGTCGAACTTGAGCACCGCGAAGCATTGTTGGCGGTTATGCCCGACACGGACCGTCGTCGCTTTGTCAGCCTCGTGGCTTCGATTAAGCGCCGCCCGGCTCGCGCCGTGGTGATCGCTCGCGGTGGCATCTGCGGCTTCTGCAACGTCAGCATGCAGCCACAAAACTGGATTGAAGTGCAGCGCCAAGAAAAGGTCATCTACTGCCAAGGTTGTCGTCGTGCCGTAGTGCACGAGACGGTGATGGCGGCAGGAGTTGAACTCGAAGCTTAGTGGGCGCGAGAGGCGATGCCGTGAAGGGTGATCGCTGGTGTTGAGAAATACTGGAGGAAAGTCCGGGCGCCAAAGGGCAAAGGTGCAGGCTAACGGCCTGTCAGGGTGACCTGAAGGAAAGTGCCACAGAGAATAGACCGCCGCGGAGCCCTCGGGTCGAGCGGTAAGGGTGAAACGGTGCGGTAAGAGCGCACCGCGTCGCTGGAGACAGGGACGGCACGGTAAACCCCACCTGGCGCAAGACAGAATCTACCGTTCAGGCCTGCTGGGTAGATTCGATTCGATCGCATGAGGTCTTGGGTAACCATGGCCCCAGATGAATGATCACCGTTACAGAACCCGGCTTATTTCACGGCATCGCCTCTCGCGAACGCTTCGCCCTAGGGCAGTTCAGCGAGTTCAATCCGTTTGATCACATCGGCTGCATCATCGGCGATGCTCTTGCAAAGAGCCAAAGCCGGACGAAAGTTGGCGACGCTGTCGTGATGGTAAAGAAGCACCTGCTGTGCCTGAATGCGCAACATCTGTGCGATGCCTTGCAGCAACACCCGCCGCGCGTCATCACTCAGGGGCTGAGGCTGCTGCTGTACCGCTATCGTCGGCAAGGCCAGGCGCCAATGAGCAAGCTCACGCTCAAAACGCCGAGTCACCACGAACTGCCAGGTGTTCCACACGGCTCCAGCCGCCGCATCGCTTTGGACCAAGCTGCGCACCATCAGCGGAACCTCCAAACAATCCGGGCGCATCTGTTCAACGCTCTCGATAGGGTCCTGGGTCTCCGCTTGCACCTTGATGATGGCCGCTCGATTCTTTTTCGGTTGGCGAAACTCTCGGCCCAAGGCCTGGGTCGCAGCCTCTTTGAAAGCGTTCGCCATAGCGCCGGCCGGAAGCGCTGCATGCCAGCGTTGCGCCAACACTTCACGCTGCGTATCTTGATCGATGCTGCCGTGGGGCATGGTGATTAGCCGAGCCACAACCCCATCTAAGAAGGGAAGCGCGCCCGCTAGCGCATCGAGGGCCTCGGCCTCGCCGACGCGGCGAACCCAAGAGTCTGGGTCGTCGCCCGGCGCCAAAGTAAGAATGCGCGGGTTGACGCCAAGATTGAGCAGGTGCTCGGCAGCTTTGTCGACCGCGGCTTGCCCAGCATCGTCACCATCGAAAAGCAGTATGGGCGCTGTTTCGCGACCGCGACGCGCCATCAGCGCGGCCTGTTCTCTGGTGAAGGCCGTGCCGCTGCTGGCGATAGCACCTTCGAGCCCAAACTGCTCCAGCGCGATGACATCGAGAGGGCCCTCGACGAGAATCAAAGGCTTGCCGGCGCGCAGCGCGCGCCGAGCGCGATCCAAGCCATAAAGCACTTTATTTTTCTCGTAGAGAGGCGTCGCTGGCGGATTGATGTATTTGCCGCCTTGCTCATCACCGGGAAGCCGCCGCCCCGCAAAACCGATGGGGCGTCCCTGCTCGTCGGCGATGGGTATGATGATGCGCTCGGAGAATAGAAACCGGTTGCCCATAAGGAGGCCGGCGTCGCTGAGAAGCCGCTGATCGTTAGCTGCCAGATGGCGCAAGGCGTCGCGCGGAGCAAAACCGATGCGCGCCGTTTCGATGATTCGCCGAGACAAACCGCGGCCGCGCAGATAGGTGCGCGCCGCTTCGCCCACCGGATGGTTCAGCGCATCGATAAAGAGCTGCTGCGCATCTTTGCAGACCTGGCGCAGTTGCTGCACCTGCTCGCTGACCACAGGCGCTACACTACCGCCTTTGGAGCCCCCGCCCCCTGCCGCTACCGCGATGCCGCTGCGCTCCGCCAGATAACGTAAGGCTTCAGGAAAACTGAGCAACTCGCGCTCTTGCACCCAATTAAAAATATCACCACCGGCGCCGCAACCAAAGCAATGGTACCGCCGGCGCGCTGAACTCACATTAAAGCTCGGTGTTTTTTCACCGTGAAAGGGACAAAGGCCAACGTAGTTATTGCCTTTTTTATCGAGCGCCATGGATTCGCCGATGAGCTCGACGAGATCCACTTCTTCGCGCAAGCGCTCGATATCCTCTTTGTTGCTTGCCACGGCTAGCCGATACCCAAGGCTGCCTTCACTTTAGCAGCGACGACGCGGCCCTCGGCACGCCCGCCGGCGCGCCCGTTAACCAGACCCATCACTCGACCCATGTCTTTAATGCTCGAAGCACCCGTTTCTGCGATGGCCTCGGCGACCAAAGCGTCGACTTCGACGTCGCTCAGGCCCTGGGGCAAGAAAGCATCGAGTATGGCGATTTTTGCATGCTCTTCGTCGGATTCGTCGCCCCGACCGGCAGCAGCAAAACCGTCGATTGTCTCTTTAAGCTGTTTCACTTGACCGCGAATCACGTCGAGAACTGCTTTCTCATCGAGTGCTGTACCCTTGTCGATCTCAACGTATTTAATTGCCGCATTGAGACTGCGCAGCGCACTCACCGTCACTTTGTCACGGGCGCGCATAGCGTTTTTAAGAGCATCCATAATCTGAGTTTTCATACACTATCCTAAGTCAAAAACGAGAAAATGCGGGGTGTTTGATACCCCGCATCTCTAAAGAATTCGGGCAAACTTAGCTGCGTTTGAACGCCTGTACCAAGCGGGAGGTACGACGAGCTGCAGTCTGAGTACGCAACGCACCTTTTTGGGCGGCGCGTGCCAGGGCGGCTTCGGCGAGCTTGACGAGCGCAGCGACATTTTCGCCGCCGGCTTCGATAGCTTCTTTTGCGGCGGTCACTGCCGTACGATAATCGCCGAGCACCTTGCGGTTGCGAAGACGACGTTTTTCGTTCTGACGGATGCGTTTACGGGCTTGGTTACTGTGTGCCATGATGTCCTCCACCCTCTGTAGGGCGAGCGCAACTATGAGGCCCTCGGGGTGATGTCAACGGCAAAGCGACGCGTTATAGGCCACGGGAAGGAAAGCTAGCGCTTGCGAGGGCCGCCGCTCGTTTTGCCAGCAATCTAAGGGCAGCATCTAAGCGCAACAGACCTCGAGACAAAGCGCCTCCATGGTAGCGCGCTCCGAAGCCCCCCAGCCTCCTTTTAACCGGTCATCGGCCCGCCCGAGAGCCTGCAAGGCCAAGCGCATACGCGCTCCCGTCCACCCTTTTAATACCGAGCCAGTGCGCTTGAGTTCCCAAGGCGAAACACCGGCAAGTTTCGCGACTTGCCCAGTTGGTACCCGTTTTTCTTGAGCACCTAAAATGCGCGCCAAACTGCGAAAGCGATACGACAAGCCAGGCACCAGTTCATGACCGCTGCGCTGATCATCGAGCAACTGATGGACCAAGGCTAAAGATTCCCCGAGACGTCCGGCAGCGAGCAGATCCGCAAGCGCCCAGACGTCCTCATCGAGCACCGAGTTGATCACCTGGTCGACCATAGTGCGATCGACGGGCCGCCCTTCAGCGAAAAGATCGAGCTTATTGAGCGCCTGGCGCAAAGCCAAGCGGTCGCAGCCTAAAGCGCTAACCAGGTGCCGAGCCACGCTGGAATCAAGTGGTATTTTGGCTTCCTGAGCGCTGCGCGTCACCCACAAAGCCGCCGCCGCTTCATCGGGTAAGTCGAACTTCATGAGTTGTTTGGATTTCTTGGCGGCTTTGATGACCTTCAAGCGGCCGTCGGGGTCCCCCGGGAGCACCAGAACGAGTAAGGTACTGGGGTTTGGCGCAGCAATATAGCTCGCTAATTTACCGAGCATTTTGGTCGCTTGGGCCTTGCTGTTTCCTTGCCAAATCACCAAGCGCCCTTCGGCGAAGGCAGGCATAGAACGGCAAGCATCGGCGATGGTCTCGGGCTTGCTGTCGTCGCCATAAAAACGCTCGATGTTAAGTTCGGGCATGAAGGCGGCGTCGAAGACTTCTCGATAGCGGGCAATTTGAGCATCGATGGCGAAGCGGTCTTCACCGCAAAGCAGACGAATGGGGCCCGTTTTGGTAAGTAATTCTGCGACGTTCATTCCAAAGCCTCGGCGATCTTATAGGCGAGTTGATACCCAGCCTGTTCGGCCACCCTGCGCAGGTTGAGGGCGCGCTGCTCCAAGCTCTTGGCCGGTGCTAAAACCACTATAGAGCTCGCGGTATAACGCCGCGAGTCGCCTTGGACTCGAGCGCTCAGGGTCACCAAAAACTGCTCCCCGAACACCACCGTTCTCCCGTCGATGCTGTTGTACAAACTCACCCGCCGCCAGGGGCCGATGTCGATGCTAAGCTTGCGGCCTTTGCCATCGCCCTGGTTAAGCCCGGCGCGAGCCAAGGCTCCCGGCAGATGCCTGCGCAGGACGTCGCCCACCATCTGACCGCCGGTATCGGTGATAACCAGCGGCGCAAGCGGCGCTTTAAAACGGTTCACCCCGAGCACAAACTTAAAGCCGCAGCCGCTCAGGATGAAAACAAAGCTAATCAGCAGCAGTCGTTTCATCGGGCGACGAAGTTAACCAAGCGCCCGGGAACGTAGACCTCTTTAATCATCGTCTTGCCCTCGAGGTGACGCGCCACGGAGTCTTCGGCTTTGGCAGCCGCCAGCACGGTCTCTTTTTCGGCGTCCAATGCCACCTCGATGCGGCCGCGCAATTTGCCCATAACCTGGACAACTACGGTTATCGAGGATTCGGCGCAGGCTGCCTCGTCATGTTCCGGCCAAGGCGACCGCATCAGATCCGTTTCGCCACCGAGCATCACATGCAATTCATCGGCGAGATGGGGAGCGAAAGGAAAAAGCGCATGAGCGACCAAGCCCATCGCCTCTCGCGCCGCAGCCGGATGCACCTTTAAGTCGCCTCCAACACCTGCCGCGCTGACTGCGTTTAAATGCTCCATAATAGCCGCTATAGCTGTGTTGAAATGAAAACCGTTACTCAAATCATGAGTCACTTTACGCAACATTTTATGGCTAGATCGCCGTAGAGTCACATCATCTTTGCTCAACTCGGCGGGCAGCTCAACGGGATCAAGAGCAGCCGCTGCGCTGCCGAAACGATGCACGCGGCGCAAAAACCGGTAGGAACCTTCGACCGCGCTGTCATTCCATTCCAGCTCCTTCTCCGGCGGTGCCGCGAAGAGAATGAACAAACGCGCCGTATCGGCTCCATAACGCTCGATGATGGAGGTGGGGTCGACCACGTTGCCTTTGGATTTACTCATCTTAGCGCCATCTTTAATGACCATGCCCTGGGTCGTTAAACGGGCGATGGGCTCGCTCGGGACTTTGTAGCCAAGATCGCGCAGCGCCTTCATGAAGAAGCGCGCATACAAAAGATGCATGCACGCATGCTCGATGCCGCCGATGTAATGATCCACTGGCATCCAGCGTGCCACCGCCTCTTCGTCAAAGGGGCCGCCTTCAAAACGCGGACTACAGTAGCGTAAAAAGTACCAGCTACTCTGCCAAAAAGTATCGAAAGTATCGGTTTCACGCTCTGCGCTCGCACCACATTTAGGGCAATCGACGTGTTTCCAAGTGGCATGATTAGCTAGAGGCGAGCCTTCGCCCGTGAGCTCGGCGTCTTCGGGCAAGGTCACCGGAAGCTGCTCGTCGGGTACGGCAACCGTGCCGCAAGCCGCGCAATTGATCACAGGAATGGGGGCGCCCCAATAACGCTGGCGAGAGATACCCCAATCGCGCAGGCGGAAGTTGATCGTCGCTCCTCCTGTACCTGCTTTTTCAAGGGCGGCGGCGATAGAGCGTTTGGCTTCTTCGCTGCTCAAGCCGTCGAACTCAGCGCTGTTGAAAAGCGTGCCGACTTCGGTCTGGGCTTCGCTCATGGCGCTGGCTTGCAAGGCTTGCTCTTGGCCTGCCGGTTGAATCACTGGGACGATGTCGAGATCGTATTTTTTGGCAAATTCAAAGTCGCGCTGATCGTGTGCTGGGACGGCCATCACCGCGCCCGTGCCGTAATCCATCAGCACAAAATTGGCGCTGTAGATGGGGATGCGTCGATCGAGCAAAGGATGCTGCGCATACATTCCGGTAAACACGCCACGTTTTTCGGCGTTATCGCCGCGAGCACTGCGGTCGGCAAGGCTCATCTCATCGACGAACGCGGCGACTTCCTGCTCGCGACCACCGGCACGCGCCAACTCCATCAGCATGGGGTGCTCGGGCGCTAGACTCATAAAAGTGCAGCCCATAAAAGTATCGGGTCGGGTGGTGAAAACTTCGATGGGCTCCAACGTTTCCGAGCCGATAACCTTCAAGCTAATCTTCGCTCCCACACTGCGACCAATCCAGTTGCGCTGCATTGTTCGTACGGCGCTGGGCCAATCCTTGAGTTCATCGAGCCCGTCGAGCAGTTCCTGGGCATAATCGGTGATGCGAATGCTCCATGCTTGCAGTTCTCGCTGCTCCACGACCGTGTCGCAGCGCCAACACTTGCCGTCGCTGACCTGTTCGTTCGCCAAAACCGTCTTATCATTGGGACACCAATTAACCCGCTGTTTGGAGCGGAAAGCGATACCCTTGGCGAACATCTCGAGGAAGATTTTCTGCTCCCAGCGAAAGTAGCCAGGGTGACAGGTCGCCAGCTCGCGGTCCCAATCGTAACTTAGACCCAGGCGTTTGAACTGCTGCCTCATGTCGGCGATATTGTTGTAAGTCCACGGCCCGGGTTGGCTGTTGTTTTTAATCGCTGCGTTTTCGGCCGGCATGCCAAAAGCATCCCAACCGATCGGATGCAAAACTTGGTGTCCACGACGGCGCCAAAAGCGCGTTATCGCGTCGCCGATGGAGTAGTTGCGCACATGCCCCATATGGATGGAGCCTGAAGGGTATGGGAACATTTCCAGCACATAATAGGGCTTGTCGCCTTCGGTTTCGGCACGAAAAGCGCCGCTCTCATGCCAGCGTTGCTGCCACTTGGTTTCGATATCTTGAGGCAGGTATTCGGCTTCGCTCACGGATCACTCCTCGGGCCCTCAACCGAGGGCTATGCCAAGCCGCATAACCGCGGCGGGGCGCGCCAGCAAGAGCGCTTCTCAAAGCTTCTTTAAAGGCCCCAGGCGCGCTGCGGTGTGCTGCGATCGATCCAGCTTCCGTCTCCGACTTGCCCCTGTTCGTTATAGCCCCAGCACCACATCACGCCGCTGCTATCCAAAGCGCAGCTGTGGTAATAGCCGACTTCGACCTGATCGATCTGCTCAGGTAGATTCTGTACAGCGATGGGCGCGTTGCGGTCGACCTCGTCCCCGGTGCCGAGCTGGCCGCCCTGGTTTTGTCCCCAGCAATAGACCTGCCCGGCGCTCAACGCACAGCTGTGATGCCCGCCGGCGACCACCGCGCTTACGTCGACGAGCCCAGCGACCAGGCCCGGAGGTCGGCTGGTCTCACGGCTATTCGAGCCAAGTTGCCCATGTTCGTTCCAGCCCCAGCACAAGGCTGAGCCCAACATCACTGAACAGCTATGACCCCAGAGCGCTGAGATGCTCGAGACTCCGCGAGGAGTACTGACGCGCAGCGGGCGAGAGCTATCGATACCTTCAGCGCCGAGTTGTGCCACTCGGTTGGCGCCCCAACAGAACACCGAACCGTCGCTGCGCAGAACGCAAGTATGCTCAAACCCGGTAGCGAGTCCGCTGACCCCAACCAGCCCCTCGACCGGGACGATGGTCGGACGGCGGATGGTGGTTCCATCGCCGATTTGGCCTTCTTCGTTACGCCCCCAGCAGACGACGATACCTGCGGCGAGCATGGCACAGGCATGCCCAGAACCTACCGCCACTTTTCGCGCATCCGAAATACCGGGAACGAGGCGAGGCTCGGCATGGTCATCCGTGCTGCCATCACCGGTTTGGCCAAAGTCGTTGCGGCCCCAACACGACACCGTACCGTTCTCGTGAACGGCGCAACTCGTGGCATCGCCTAAGCCAACGCTGGCGACGAGCGCCAAGTTCGGCACAACTCGGGCTCCGTTGCGATCAGCGAGGTCAGCGAGTCCGAGTTGCCCGCGGTCGTTACTCCCAAAACATTGAACCGTGCCGTCTTGAACCACGATGCAAGTATGCAAACCACCGACGGCGATGGAGAGCCCGTGCCCCGGAGCGGGCTCGCCAGCATCGGCAGCGTCGCCGTTGGCGGCGGCGCCGCGGCCCACCTCCGTGCTGAGCCGCGGGAACGCAAGCGCGGGCGCGGCCACAGGGCGCGCGTTCACGAGCACTACCGCCGTGGCGCTGCTACTCAGCTCGTCGTTG
>JAPKCE010000514.1 GCA_028823075.1 Myxococcota bacterium | reverse complement strand
ACGTCTGGTCGAAGAAGGAGTTGTCCGATGAAGTCGGTGGAACGTATCGGCGAGCTCGACGATATCTTTACCACCTTTGATCGCATCAGCTTCGATCACGGTTTGGAGCGCATTAAGACCATCGGTGACGCGTACATGGCCATCGCCGGGCTCGAAGGTAATGAGGACCATGCGCAGCGTACCGTCAACGCCGCCGAAGAGATGGTGACCTACCTAAAAACGCGCCGTTTAGAGCATCCGGAGAGGCCGGATTGGCGAGTACGGATTGGTGCCCACAGCGGTCCGGTCGTGAGCGGGGTCATCGGCGGTAGCCGCCTGGCTTTTGATGTTTGGGGCGACACCGTCAACGTGGCGGCGCGCATGGAAAGCAGTTCGGAACCGGGCAAAATTAACATCAGCAGCGCCACCCGAAAACTACTTAGCCGTAAAGCAACGCAGAGTAGGGGCCGATTAGCAGCTAAGAACAAAGGAGATTTAACCATGTTCTTCATACGCCCGGTAGACGGTGGTATGCCCCGCCCTTCTCGTGAGGCCGATCATGAATAAACGTCTCCTCTTGCTTGGTGCGGCGCTCTGCGCTCCGGCCTGCAGTTGCGATGATTCCCCCGAACAGGTGAACGCAGCGGTCGCTGCACTGACGCCCCTACCCCGCCTGCCTTCGGATTTAGCCGATGAATTGCGCCGCCTGAAAGTCATCATCGACAAGGCCCCGGGTGATGACGCACCGCATCTTGTTTTGGCGCGTAAAGTCTTTGTTGAAAGTTATGTCGATGGGCTTTTAATGGCTCAGGCAGCCGGCCGCAGCAGCAGTAAATTAGTCGAACTTTTTGAAGGTGCCAAGGAGGTCGATATACCCGGTGCTAAAACTCTGCTTGAATGGTTGCCGAGTGACCATCCTTTGCAGTCATTTTTAGAAGCTATCGCCCGGCCGCCGGGTGTACCGAGAGCCGATGCTTTAGCGGCGATGGCCGAACAGCAAGACCTGCCCGCGGCAGCGCGTGCTCGACTCATTCTGGCGCTGCATTTCCGCCGCCTTTTGGACGCCTCGAGTCACGACATTGGCAGCATCGTCGCCAACTACCCCTACCCTTGCGCAGCCACGCTCAACGCGCTGCTGCGCGGTGCCGAGCCGCCCGCCAACGAACGCTCCGTTTGCCCGGTTAGCTGCGAGGGTTTTGAACACGATCCTAAGCGGACAGCGCGCAAACAAAGACGGGCCTTGAACAAAGCCTGCGCACCTAAAATATTAAACCTGCGGGCTCCCGAAGAGATGCGCTACGCAGGCCCCCAATTGGCGCCGTTGCGCTTTGCGCTGCTGCATGGCGAGGCCAACTTACGCCGGGCGCGCAAAGACGGCGGCGACCTGGGTGACGCGGTACGCCGCGCCCTGGTCGAGCTCCAAGGAGCGCTCAAGAACAGACCTTTTCCAGGCCCATTTCCAGGCTGGTTTGGACCAGGCGAATTTCGCACCGGGGTGATTATGGATTTCTCCTCAAGCTTGGCCGGCGGGAAACGTCCTCGAGCGCTGCGCTTTGTCACCATCAACCGCAGCGGCGGTTTACGCACAGGTATCCGACCGGCGCTGGCGGTCGATGAACAAGGTATCCAATTTTTAGATCTGGAAAGCGAACTGGCCTGGCCTGGGCGCACCGTACATTCTCGTCCAGACCCCCTCTTCCCGGCGCCGAGCGGCGACCCTTTAAAAGACGCTCTGGCCGGTTTGAATATGCGCGCCGAAAGTCTTTTTGAAGGCGCTAAAGAACATCCGCTTATGATCGTTTTAAGCCGCCGCGCTCCGCCTCGGTATGTAGGGCGAGTGCTCTCGGAGCTACCGCGCGGCACCCTGCTCGAGCTCGCCTATTGGGACCATGGGGTCAAAGCCGTGCGTGCTCAGGTCGGCTGGACGCGAGTCGAAACCGCAGTGCAAAACGCACGTGACCTCGAACTCACCGACAGCACTCAGGAAAGCCCAAACGAAGAGCTCGACCCGGCCGAGGAGGCGCGGCTGCGCATCCGTTTTCGGCGCCCCAAAGGCGATGCAGGTCGCGCGCTTAGAGACACAGCGCCTCGCGGCGACACGCTGGCGTCGAGCCAGGCTGAAGCCACGACCGATGCCGGTGAAACCCTTAAGTTGGGGCATCTAGGCAGCGTCAAACTGGCACGCCCGGGTAAGGCGAGCCGGGTGACCATCAGTGGCAAAGAGTTGCTTTTCAACGATCTCGCAGGCGATGCTCGCC
>JAPKCE010000513.1 GCA_028823075.1 Myxococcota bacterium | reverse complement strand
CGGGGTTTCGGCACAAGCTTGGCGGTAGGCGTCGAAGGAGTCGACCCGCTGCGTGGGTATCCACGAGGGGCTCGGCAAATTGGTGCCGCTGAGCAACAGCTTCACTTGCGCACCCGCTCGATAGAAGTCCTGGGCTATCACTATGGCGGTGGCGCCGCTAAAGCGGTTGCTGAGCATACGAACAGCGTCGATGGGAACAGGGGTCGGACCGCCCGTTATGAGAACTTTTAAGTTCCGAAGGTCTGGATGGGAAGCGTGACCGGCGAGCCCACGAGCGGCGCTGTCGACCAAAGACTCGACGCTGGGAATGTTGGCTTTGCCGGCGCCGGGGCGCGGGGCGATGATCTCAACACCCAAATCATTCAGGCGCGCCAAGCTGCCGCGCAGCACGTCGTTGAGCATCGAGCCATGCATCGTCGGTACCACTTGCACGCGACAAGATCCGGCTTGCATGCGCCCAAGCGCCGTCGCCAAGGTGGTCGTGACCGCGTTATCCGCTAAGCCCAATGCGAACTTGTTTAGGGTCGAATAGGTAGCAGGAACAAGCATATAAAGGTCTGTGCCTCGGCCGTCTTCAACATGCTGAGCGCGCCCATCGAGGCCGACGATTAGCGGGTTTAAACTGGACCATTCGAGCACATCTTTAGTCACAAAGCGCAAGGCCTCGGGGGTAGCATAGACCTGAACTTCGGCGCCCTGGCGGCGCAGGCCGCGGATCAAATCCGGGCTGCGGTAGGCGGCGATCCCCCCGCAGATAAGCAAGGCAACGCGACAGCCAAGAAGCGCATCGCCTTCGAGCGAAAGGTGCCGATCGCCCGGCAGTTCCTTGCCCAAGTCCCAGCGAAAACGTTCCACGGTTTCTCCACAGTGTGCCCATATGGCGCTCCTGCGCATAGAGCCTTCTGAGGGGAGGGCGCAAGCGCCTGTCGCCGCTGATGGGTTAGCTTAGAACGCGAGGCAGCTTATTGAGGCGCCTGATAAATCTCGGAACCTTCTGGTAGAGGGGTTAAGCTAAAAGGCCCGATGGGGCGGCTGTCAAAACCTGCGCTTCCCAGCTTAATTTCTGACAATGTAAAAGCAAGCGGGGGTGAACAACGCCGCCGTATAGAGCATCGCCGATGATGGGCCAGCCTAGCCCCGCCAGATGAACGCGGATCTGATGACGATGACCGCTGCGCAACTCGATCTCGAGCAGGCCATTATCATCGAGTGCGCGCCAAAGGGTGTGAGTCGCTCGCCCGTTTTCGTCGGCACGAACTTTGGCTCCAGCGCTACTCAGCGGCTGACGTATTTCGCCGCGGCCTTTGGGCATGATGCCATCTACGGGACGGGTTCTCGCACGATAAACACGCCTCACGCTGGCCGACGAAAACTGTTCGCGCAGACGCCGCCAAGCCGCCGCACTGCTGGCTGCCAGCAGCAAGCCGGAAGCCTCATTGTCGAGACGGTGAACCAAACCGCCTTGCAACGGGTCCTCACCGCAGGTCGTCACTTCGCTTCGATGGGCGGCGAAATGGTTGATGGCGCAGCCCTCCTCGAAGGGCAGCGAAACATGGCTCGGCATTCCGGCCGGCTTATCAAGCGCCAGCCAATCGGCGCCTTTAGCCAAGAGGGGTAAAGGCTGTTTATCAGCGCGAACCCAGATGCCTATTTTTCCCTGCAGCGATAAACTCACCTCGGTTTGCATCGGCAGCCGGTCGCCCTTGCTGATGCGCCTACCATCGACCCGAACTCGCCCCTCTTTCAGCCATAAAACCGCCACCCGGCGACTCAAGCCAAGTTCGTGCGCCAGCGAACGCTCAACGCGACCATCAAGGCTCAAAGTCAGCAACTGCGGGGGAAAATCCAATCGTCCTCCAGCAAACGCTGCACCAACACCGTGGCGTACGAACCGGCGGGCAAACTGAATTGCAGCAACACCGCGCCCTCATCCAATTCGGCGCTCAGATCGCAAAGCGGCACCCATAAAGAGCGCCAGGAGCCGCGCAGCCTTTTGCCAAAGCCGGCCCAGTCCACTCCGTCGAGCCCGAGTTCGCTCAAGGCCTCAGACAGCAGCTCGGCGCAGCGGCCTTCAGGCTGAATGTCTCGACCCGGCATCGGTCCTAAAGGTATGATTTCACGATCATCTAGACGCTTTTGAAGCGTAGCCAGATCATCTCGGGCGCCTTCAAAGCGACCGCCGGCATCGGTGCCATACCATTCGCCGGACGCGGGCTCGGCGAGCCAGCCGCGCTTTTGTAG
>JAPKCE010000512.1 GCA_028823075.1 Myxococcota bacterium | reverse complement strand
CTTAGCGTAGCGGGCTTTGATACGCGCGAGGTTCAGCGCTTTTAGGCTCCCCTCGTCGCCGCTTATGGGGATGCCCAGGCGGTCGCTACCGTACATGAGTTTTTGCAAAGCTCGTTGCGCCAGGTTTTGCCCGCGGTTGCGGCCCGACTTCATGCCCGCCAGCGCTTGGCGGCGCAGCCGTTCAAATTCCTCTTTATCGAGGTTCGGCTGACGCACCGTCTGCGCTAAAAGCTTTGATAAGACCCGCGTATCACGGGTGAGTCCGCCAACGGTAAATCGCATGGAGTCACGACTCGCTGAGCCCGATAAAGAGCCTCCGAGGTTATCCACCGCTTCGGCCATCGCCATGGCATCTTTACCCGCTGCTCCGCGGGTCATCAGCGATGCCAGCAGGCTGTTCGAGCCGATCTCATCGTCGCCTTCAGCGTCGGCACCTTGGGCGAACTGCCAGCTGATTCTCAGCGTCGGCAGGCTCGAGTCGATGATCTGAATAACCGGCACGCCCTGCACATTATAGCGAAGCGTTTGGCGGCCGTTTGCCGGTTGTGAGGGGGCAGGGACGGGGACGGTGGCGCAAGCGCCTAAGCAGGATAAAAGCATCAACGAGCGCATCATTTGCCCTCCTTTGCCAAAGGCAAGAGTTTGACCACCGTCATGCTGTCTTCGATGAGGTAGGTTTTTGCGACGCGTTGCACGTCGGCGGCGGTGACAGCGCGTAAGGAGTCGAGTTCATTGAGCGCTGGTCTCCAGTCCCCGTGATACATCAAACTCCAACCGAGCAAACCGGCGATACCATGTGCCTTTTTCAGCTGACCTACCGACTCGGATTCGGCCTGTGCCTTGGCGCGAGCCAGTTCGTCCGGGTTAACTCCTAGATTCTTAACTCCGTCGACCACCTCGAGCATAGCGGCCTCAACCGCATCGATGTTCACCCCAGGTCGAGCCGCGCTCCACAGGTAAAACTGTCCGTTATCAACCTGCGTCATGACATCACCCGCGGCGTATTGGGCGATCTCTTTTTTGTAAACGAGTTCACGGTAAAGCCGGCTCGAACGTCCTTCGCTAAGAATACGTCCGAGCACTTTTAATGCAGTAATATCCTTGTGTTTAGCAGCCGGAACCATCCAGCCACCGAGCAACAAAGGGGTGTTGGTGGCGAAGTGTACCGTGCTTTCGTGGCGTCCCTTATGGGCCGGCTCAGGAGCGTAATTGCGCTGCGGTCGAGCTGCAGCTTTCCAGGCGCCAAAATGGTGCTCAACTCGGCGTTTCACCTCTTCATGTTTTACCGCTCCAACGACGATGACGGTGATGTTTTTCGGGTTGTAATGGGCTTTAAAGAAGTTTTGGCAGTCGGCCAGATTGATCAGGTCGAGGTCCTTCATCCAACCGACAACTGGCCAACGGTAATTATGATTCTTATAAGCAGCGGCGAAAAAGGCTTCAATCAAGGTGCCGCTTGGCGAGTTATCAGTGCGCATACGGCGCTCTTCTTTGACCACTTCTCGTTCCGATTCGAGCATCTTTGCGGACAGCGATAAGTGCTGGAAGCGTTCGGCCTCGAGCGCCAGGATGGCGTCGAGTTTATCGGCCGCAACATCTTCATAATACACAGTGGCATCGTGGGTGGTGTAAGCGTTCAGTTGACCGCCAATTTTCATCACCTCGCCGGCATGCTTTTCGGCGCCTAGGTTTTTTGAGCCCTTAAACATCATATGTTCGAATAGGTGAGCGATCCCCGTGATGCCCGGGCGTTCATCGCGGGAGCCGGTGCGAACCCACAACTGCACGCTGACCGTCGGGGCTGAAAAGCGTTCAACCGAAACTATTTGCAGACCGTTTTCAAGCCGTTGCTCGGAGACGTTTAGATCCAAAGGTTTAGCCTGGGCCGCGGAGGCAAGCAGTAGGCAGAGCGTAGCGATTCTCATAAAAAATCTCTCAGGATTGGCGAAAACCAAAAGGCAAAGGATGACCAAAAATTTCTTCTAGGGCTTTTTTAGCCGGGGCAGGATTGTCGCCGCTGCTGATCACCAGCAACTCGGCTTCGTCGTCGATAGGGGCGAGTTTGAGCTGCAAGCCCGAGGACTCAAAGCGCTTGTTTAAAGCGGGCAGTTCCATCGCCACTTGGCTCCGCAACTCGGCTGTTTGTGCAGCGATTCGTCCTTCGGCCACCGCTAAGAGTTCAGGCCAGACGGTTTCAAAGCTGGTCAGTCCACGCTGCATGGAATTGCCAATCCAATGCGGC
>JAPKCE010000511.1 GCA_028823075.1 Myxococcota bacterium | reverse complement strand
GCAAGTCGGCGCCGCGCAATTGCTCAAACAGGCATCGTCGTCTTCAAAATTTCCGTCATCGCAGGCCTCAAACCCTTCGACGCCTTCCTCTAAGTCTCGGCGAACAGCATCATCGCCGCAGCGCGCCGCCAAACAAGTGTTGAGGCAAGCATCGAAATGATCGCGATTGCCGTCGTCGCATTCTTCAACGTCTTGCCAAACGCTACCGTCGCCGCAGCCGGCCGGGCGACAGCGGTTGGTGCACGCGTCTTGGTCGTCGTCGTTACCATCGTCACAGATTTCGCCCATAGCGCTTTGCACCACGCCGTCGCCGCAACGCATCACCTCGCATCCGTTGGTGCAGCCATCAAGCCCGTCGTCGTTGCCGTCGTCACAAGCCTCGTAACCGATTTCTCCTTCGGGGATGTCCGTGCGTAAAACAGCGTCGCCGCAAGTGGCAAGCTGGCAGGAACTCAGACAAGAATCACCATCGAAGTCGTTCCCGTCATCGCAGCTTTCCGAACCGGTCACCCCAGCGCTAAGGTCCTCACGCAAAACACCATCACCGCAAACAGCCTTCATGCAACTCGAGGTGCAGGCGTCACTGTTATCGCTGTTGCCGTCGTCGCATTGTTCACCGCTTTGCACCAAACGATCGCCACAACGCCCTTCGCTGCTCACCCCGCTCGGGTCGCAAGAAGCGAAGACAGAAAGACTAAGAATAAGAATCAAGCGCTGCATGGTAATCTCCTTATAACCGGGTAATCGTTACTTGGCCGCTACCCGAGCGAGCGCCGCTCGAGTCGCTGCGGTTGGCACCGGTGTTGTACGAGCCCCCACCGCCGCCGGCGAAATAACAAGTCACCGCGACACCGCCGCCCGAATAACCTCCGCCACCACCCGCTATATGTTGAGGATTACTGCAGGTTCCAAATCCGCCACCACCACCGCCGCCAAAGCCGCCGTCGCCGCCGTAGTCGTTCATGCGCGTCGCGCCAATCGGCTGGGTACGCACGCTGTTCCAACCGTGACCGCCGCCGTTGGGAGCGTCGGCGCCGCCCACCCCGCCTTGGCCTCGGTTATCCTTCGAAGTCGTGCCGCTCGTGCTGGTCGTGCCGTCGGCGCCTTGAGCACCGTTGTCGCCGTTGTTATGAAGCCCCGAGCCACCGCCACCTCCGCCTACGATCAAGGGCTGCTGAGCGCCGCTTGAAGACACGAAGCTACCGCCGCCACCTCCACTACCGCCATTGCTTTGATTGCCGTTGGGGGAACGGACACCTTTTTGCCCCACGACGATATGCAGTTGTTGGCCTGCAACTAGGGCGAAGTCGCCGCGCATGCGCGCACCCCGGCCGCCTTCCATTCCGGTATGATTAACGCCACCTTGCGCGCCAAAAACCTCGATGCGATAATTGCCATTTGCCGGAACCCGCCAAACTTGAACACCGCTGGAAACAGCGAGATTTTGTGCGTCTTGCGCCCAGGCTGCTGCTCCATATGCGACGCGACATTGAGCTAGACTCGGCCCTCCGGTTCCGCTGCTGCTGCAAGGGGTGAAGGTATGCGCAGTAAAGTTATAATGGGCTTCGAGCACGCAAGTAGCGGAGCAGGCATCGCCGTCGATGTTGTTTCCATCATCGCAGTCTTCGACGCCGGCCTGGATGACGTTATCGCCACAGCGTGCTGCCCGACAACCGTTGAGGCAGGCGTCCGTATCGACTTGGTTACCATCATCGCATTCTTCCGGGCCGACGATCCCATCGCCGCAGCGGTGCTCGACCCTCACCGAAGCTGTGTCTGAGCCACCCGGCCCTTGATAATCACTGACCGTCACTCGGCAGGTTATGCTAACTCCCGGGTCCTGGACGACCTCGAAAGTCGCTCCTTGGGCGACCGGCGCGCCCTCGGCCAACCAAACGAAAGCTAAGGAGGTGGGGTCCTGGTCGGCGTCGGCTGCCACAGCGACGCAAGTCAAACGCGTGCCCATGACGACATCGACCGCTGGCTGGATGATGACAGAGACCATCGTCGGCGCTTGATTCAGCCGACATCCGTTTCGACAATCATCACGATCGACTTCATTACCGTCGTCGCAGGCCTCAACCCCTTCGTAGACCAAACTATCACCGCAACGCGCCTCAACACAGCTACTCAGGCAGGCGTCGGTATCGATGAGGTTGCCATCATCACAAGCCTCTTCCCCCGCGCGCTGCACACCATCGCCGCAGCGCGCCAGTTCGCAACTGTTCAAGCAGGCATCGGTGTT
>JAPKCE010000510.1 GCA_028823075.1 Myxococcota bacterium | reverse complement strand
CCGAACCCAAGCCCGAACCCAAGCCCGAACCCAAGCCCGAACCCAAGCCCGAACCGGAGTCCGAACCGGCGGACGACTGGGCAGATGATTCGATGCATCCCACTGAACTCGATGAGGAGCCGGCGGACGACTGGGCCAGTGCCGCCGCGGCGGATTTCGATCTCGACGACAACAAAGAGGCTTAGAAGGCGCTACATCGAGCGTCGGTATTGTCCACCCACACGGTAAAGTGCCGAAGAGATCTGGCCGAGGCTCGCTACTTGTGTGGTATCGATCAAAGCATTGAACAGGTTGTCACCGCTCGCGGCTATCGCTGACAGTTTGGTCAGTTCGACCTTATTTTCATCGGCATAAAATGCCTGCCAGGCATGCAGGTTATCAATCTGTTGCTGTTTCTCTTCCGGAGTCGAACGAATCAACTCGACCTGTTGCGGGCTGCTCGTGCCGAAGTCCTTGGCGAGGAAGGTGTTCACACCGATGATCGGCAGTTCGCCGCTCATCTTTCGGGACTCGTAATACAGACTCTCTTCTTGGATTTTACCGCGCTGATACATGCGCTCCATGGCACCAAGAACACCGCCGCGATCACTTAAACGTTCAAACTCACGAAGCACGGCCTCTTCGACCAGATCGCTCAGTTCATCAATAATGAAGGAGCCTTGCAGCGGGTTTTCGTTGCGTGCCAAACCGAGTTCTCGATTGATGATCAACTGGATCGCCAAGGCGCGCCTCACCGAGTTTTCGGTCGGCGTTGTAATCGCCTCGTCAAAGGCGTTGGTGTGCAAGGAATTACAGTTGTCATAAATGGCGTAGAGGGCCTGCAAGGTCGTGCGGATATCGTTAAAATCGATCTCTTGAGCATGGAGAGAACGCCCAGAAGTCTGAATATGATATTTGAGTTTTTGAGCGCGCTCTCCGGCTCCGTAGCGCAGCTTCATCGCCACCGCCCAGATACGCCGGGCGACGCGCCCGATCACCGAATACTCGGCGTCGATTCCGTTGCTAAAGAAAAAGCTCAGATTCGGCGCAAACTCGTCGATGTCCATGCCCCGAGCTAGATAATATTCAACGAAGGTAAAGCCGTTGGCTAAAGTAAAGGCGAGTTGGGTAATCGGGTTCGCCCCGGCCTCGGCAATATGATAGCCGGATATGCTCACGGAATAGAAGTTACGCACTTGGTTTGCGACGAAATACTCCTGCATATCGCCCATCATACGCAACGCGAATTCAGTCGAAAAGATGCAGGTATTTTGCGCTTGGTCCTCTTTTAAAATATCGGCTTGAACCGTACCCCGCACCCGCTTAACCGAATCGGCTTTAATTCGCTCATAGGTCTCGCTGTCGAGCAACTCTGCGCTGCGACCGCCCAGTAAAGCCAAGCCGAAGGCATTATCTCCGGTGGGTTTATCGAGGCCTTTGTAGGTCGGCAATTGCAGGCCTTTGTCTTGCCAAGCTTTGGCGATTTTTTGCTGCGCCGCGGCTAGACCGCCGGTTTCGCGCAGATGGCGCTCGACCTGTTGATCCACCGCTGTATTGAAGAAGAACCCGAGAACCATAGGCGCCGGACCATTAATCGTCATCGAAACCGAAGTCGTTGGCGAGCAGAGATCATATCCACTGTAGAGTTTGCGTGCATCATCTAAAGTGCAAACCGAGACACCGGAATTACCTATTTTACCATAAATATCCGGACGCTCATGCGGGTCTTCACCGTACAAAGTTACCGAATCAAAAGCGGTGGACAAACGCTTGGCGGCGCTCCCCGCGCTCAAATAATGAAAGCGTTTGTTGGTGCGCTCAGGCGTCCCCTCGCCGGCGAACATTCGCGTGGGGTCTTCACCCTCTCGTTTGAGCTCAAAAACGCCAGCCGCAAACGGGAACTGGCCGGGCAATCCCTCGCTGAGTAAGAATCGGGTCGTGTCGGCATGCGAGCTAAAGCGCGGCAGCGCGACGCGCGGTATCTTATTACCGGAAAGCGTCTCGCTAAAGAGCGGGTTGCGAAGCTCTCGCCCACGCACCCGAGACACCAACTCGTCTTGAGCATAACGCTTTTGTTGAGCCGGCCAATCCTCAAGCTTTTCTCGTGCCTCGGGATCCATTTTAGCGGCGTAAGTGTCAGCCTTTGCTGCCAAACGAAGGGCGGCGCCCTCGTCTCCCATTAAGTCCGCTGCGGCGCGCAAATGCTGTGCCGCGCCGGCATGCTCGGCCTGGAGCTCAACCCACTTACGATAGGCTCGGGAACTATCGGCGATT
>JAPKCE010000038.1 GCA_028823075.1 Myxococcota bacterium | reverse complement strand
ATCAGCGCCGGGCAAGAAAACCTGCGGTGGCGTGACAAAGTCAAGCACGCTTGCTGGGTCGGGTGTTGCCGCTGACTCACCGCGCTTCTGAGCATCTTTGAGTTCGACCTCAACTTCGGCCTCGATCTCTTTTACGATGCGTTCGCTGACGCCCGAGGCGCGCAGTTTGGCGCGCAGTTTGGGTAGAGGGTCGCCGGCTTCAAGCTTTTCGATCTCGGCATCGCTGCGGTATAGGGTTTGGCGATCGGAGTTGGAATGAGCGTTGAGACGTATACAGTCGCCTTCGAGCAAGGCCGGGCCTTTGCCCGAGCGGATGTAATCCAAACAGCGCTCGACCGCGACGTGGCAACTTTCAGCGCAGGTCCCGTCGACATGGACGATCAGCAGGTCTTTGATACCGGAGTAGTTCTGACTAACGCGCTCGTGATTGCCCGTCGAACTCGACAAGGGAACCGAAATGCCGATGTGATTGTTCTGAATGACAAAGAGCACCGGCAGCTTTTCGTTCGCCGCTCCATTGATCGCCTCAAACACATAACCTTCCGAGGTCGCTGAATCGCCGCAACTGGCTATGGCAAGTCCGGTGGTTTCGCTCGGCTCTCCGGCCTGCTCACGGTAGTATTTGATGCCGCGCGCAACACCGACCGCATGCAGGTAATGATTGCCGGTACAGGATGAAACATTCTG
Source organism: Myxococcota bacterium (assembly GCA_028823075.1). Lineage (GTDB taxonomy): Bacteria > Myxococcota > UBA4151 > UBA4151 > UBA4151 > CACGMS01. The sequence goes on along the minus strand of JAPKCE010000038.1, from coordinate 10,072 downwards.
AATACCGATCTCGGGTTTGCCAAAGTGATTCGACATGTGACGACCGCCGCTGCACGGGTCATCGGCGCGACTCAAACCATTGAGCATCAACTCATAGAGGGTCATCCCAGCGGCATAAGAAGTGAGGGTGTCGCGGTAATAACCAAACATAAAATCTTTGCCGGGGCGAAAAGCTAAGCCGACCTGCAATTGAATGCCGTCATGGCCAGCGAAAGTAGCGTGATAGCCCCAACCCATCCCCTTACGAATGTATTTAACCGCTTCGTCGTCCAGGCGGCGCGCCGCCAGGGTTGTCTTATACCAATGTTTCCACTGCTTTTTTGTCACCGCAGTCTTATTGGTGGGACCTTTCGGTGATCTTTTTGCTGTGCTCGCCATAATTTCAGTTCTCCGCTCGACTTGAACGCTTCGTAACGAAAGCCAGGGTTCGCCGCAATGCAACAGACTAAGCGCTCGGTACTGCGCTAACTTTGATTATTTGCCGCTCTGTGCCGAAGAACTGAATCGGAGGCGCTGTGTCGGTAACACTGCATACGGGATCTTTTTTGCACGCGCCCAGGGGCGAGGCCGAGGGCATGGCTTTGGCAGCGCTTGCCGTGGAAGCAGGCCGTATCGTCGCCTTTGACAGCCAGGCCAAGCTCTCGGAGCGCTACCCCGAGGCCTTGTGCATCGCCCATCCCGGGCTGATCGTTCCGGGTTTTGTCGACGCCCATGTCCACTTTCCACAACTGGCGATGGCCGGAGCTCATGGCGAAAGCCTGCTCGACTGGCTCGATCGCTACACTTTCCCGGCAGAGCTCGAGTTCGCCAATGCCCGCCACGCGCAAACCCGCGCCAGGCAATTCGTAGGCATGCTGCGGCGCGCCGGAACGACGAACGCCATGATCTTTGGCGTCTCCTTTCCGAAAGCCATGCGCGCCTTATTCGAGACACTCAATGAAGCGGGTATGGGCGGCGCCACGGGCTTGGTCTGGATGAATCAAGAAGGGCCTGATGGACTGCTCAGCAGCACAGAAGAATGCCGTGCCGCCAGCGAAGCCCTGCTCAGCGAATTTTGTAGTGTAGGCTCGCTGCGCTACGCCGTCTTACCGCGCTTCGTTCCGAGTTGTTCGCCCAAGATGCTCCAAGCCGCCGGTGACTTTTTGCAAGCCCACCCCGATCTGCTCTTACAAAGTCACCTCAGCGAATCGCTTGATGAGGTCAAATGGGTGCAACAACTTTACCCTAAAGCAACGGACTATACCGATGTTTACGAACAGTTTGGGCTACTTGGGCGGCGCAGTAGTTACGCCCACGGCATTCATTTGAGCGACAAGGAATTGCAGCGCTTATCGGCAACAAAAACCCGCTTGGTCCACTGCCCTTCAGCGAATCTCTATTTAGGTAGCGGTCTTTTTGATTATAGGCGTGCCAAAAGCGCCGGTGTCGAAGTCGCCCTAGGGTCGGATGTGGGCGCTGGAACGTCATTATGTTTGCTCGATGTGCTGCGCGATTTTTACGGCGTTCAGATGGTTCAGGGCAACCGCCTAAGCGTCGGCGAGATGCTGCACCTAGCCACACAGGCGGGCGCTGACCTTCTGGGAATGACCGATGAAACCGGGAGCTTTGAGCCGGGTAAGCGCGCCGACTTCGTGGCGCTTCGACCCAAATGGGACGACCTCTTTGCAGCGCGCTGGGCGCAATGCTCGAGCATGGAAGAACAGTTCTTTGCAGCCGCCATGCTCGGCGGCACCAGCGCCATCGCCTCGACGACCATCGCCGGACAAACTACGGTGCATCCCGGCTGACGACAGTTTGAATTTTTAAATGAGGCAACCTTACCTTCTTGTACTAATTTCGAGCCTCCTGGCTTGCGCACCGCCGACACCAGCTGGTTATGGGTGCGAATCAACGAGCAAAACGGACAAAGCAGCATGCCCCCCGAAGGTAAACTTGAAGGACGAGTCCTCCAACCGATTCGGGATTGGCTTAACCGCGGACAACTTGATAGCTGCCTCTAACCCGAAAAGGAGTCCCCTATGAAAACACTAGCAAACTTCGCTCTTTGCGGCCTGCTTCTTGCCTGTGGCCCTGTGAATAACGGTGGTGGGGATGCCGGCGCCTCAAACGATGGCGGCTCCGTGGCAGATACCGGAGGCTCGGAAGATGCCGGCCCGGCAGCCACCCCAACCATATGCGACTTATACGACAACAACGTCTTCGCAGCCTGCATGGGTTGCCACGGCCGACAGGGCGGCGTCACCGTCGACTTGAACAGCGCCCAGTCTCTACACGACTCCTTCGTAGGTCAGACGGGCAACTCAGGAAACCCGATGATCGTCAGCGGTGATGCCGAAGAGAGTTGGTTATGGGTGCGCATGAACGAAGCTGAAGGCCAAGGCCCCATGCCTCCCGCCGGCAAGCGCCCCCTCGATGACCGTAACGCTGTGCGCGACTGGATCAACGGTGGTGACCTGGATGATTGCCTGTAGCCTTTACAGATCGTGAGGCAGCATCGAGCGCTTACTACGAAAGTAGTGAAAGGGCGTCGCCACCCCTAAGGCGCTGACCAAAGACGCATACACACAGGCGTAGCGTTCCACCTGATCGGCAAGTAAACTTTCATCGGCTCCGGCGCGCATCAGCGGCCCCCAATAAGGGTTGCTGTGCCCAGCCATGGAGCGCAATTCCTCGCCGAGCTGAGCATCGATACTGAGCAAGCGCTGACGCAGTTCGTCCTGCTCATCAACGCTCCCTTTATCGCCTAAAAGGTCCACGGAGCGCAGCCGGTCATACTGAATCTCGAGGGCTTGTTTCATGGCCATCAAGCGGTCGACCTCGGCCTGTATCGGTACGATGGCCTCCAGGTATGCAACCTCTTGGTCCATCTCCGACAAGATGAGACAGGTACGCCATTGCAACAGGTTTTTGGAGACGATGACGTCGCCGTAAATATGATCGCCGACGTACAAGATTTCATCGCCGCTTAGACCCAAGAGATTTTCGAGTTGGGCCGCGTCACCGCCAAGATAAACAGCGTCGCTCCGCAGTTCGCCGCTGAAGGGCTTAAGATGGTCTCCGGCGTCGTCCATCACCTCGAAGAAACGGTGATTTGAGGTGAAAAAACCGGGTTTTCTCGAACTGACGATAACCACATCAAAAAGGTCGCGCCAGGTCATGTCGCCGGGCAGATAATCATCATAGGCCAAGGCCATCACCTGACGCGAAAATGCCCAGCCGGAATTGGTGATCAGGATGAGCTTTTTCCCGGCCTGTTTCTGCTCGATCAAAGTGCGAGCCGCCAAGGGGTCGCGCACCAAATAGCGGTCGGGATCTTTGAGTAAATCGCGCTTCAACTCGCCTTCGATATGCGCCTCATCCAAGGCCTTGCGCACCCTCTGCCAGATACCATGGTAGTCGTGAACACCGGGTAGTCCTTCGCTGTCGAAGAGGTCGACCAATTGGGCGAAAACACAACCTTCGCTGAGCGAAAAAAGGGTGTCGAGTTGAACAAACCGAGGGTCGGTTAAATCGATGGGGCTGCCAAAGTACTGAGCGCGCAATTGCTCGTAAGGCATCTCTTGCAAACCATGGCGAGCTTGCTTGATGTAGGCAAACCGATTGACCTTGAGCAGGTTGCCCAATTGCTGATCGACAACGAGGCCACGAATCACCCGCTCCGCATCGAACTCCAGAGCCACGAAGCGCGGCGAACCCCAGCCGAGATCGAGCAGGTTTTCCTTGAGGTATTTATAGGCGCGCTCTTCCCATTCGGCGGCCTGATAGCCGACCAAAGTGTAGTCCATATCATAGCCGATAGCTTTGATGGTGCGCAGGTTGAGGGTGCGATTGACGTGGACGCGATGTTGCGGCGCAACTCGGTCGGGCCATGTAGGGAGGGTCAAATTAGGGTTCCTTACTCTTTGGGCTGCAGATAATCGCCGACCATTTCGAGCATCATTTGGCGATCCCAGAGATCGTCCAGGTAACGCAGTTTTGTGGTGTCGATCACCTTGACCGGACAGCTCTTCCAGCCGTCGATGAAATTTTCATAACGCTGGTTGAGTTGGCGTAGGTAACGCGGCGATATCTGTTGCTCTTCAGGCCGCCCGCGCTGGCGAATACGCTGGCGAATGACGCGCACCGGAGCGTGCAGATAAAACAGCACATCGGGCGGCCGAATAGCTTCTTGAATACCCGCATAAAACTCATCGTAGAGCGCCCAGTCTCGATTGCTGATAAAGCGGCTTCGATGCAGGCCTGCAGCGAAAATTTCGGCGTCTTCCCAGACCGTCCTGTCCTGAATTACAGCCTCATTCATGCGATCAAGACTTTGGTGCATGCGGAACTTTTGTGCCAAAAACCACATCTGACTTTTAAAGGCATGGGCGCGCATATCGGCATAAAAATCCTTGAGGTACGGATTCGCCTCATTAGGCTCATAGAGGGGGCGTACGCCGTAATGTTCACCGAGCACCTCGACCAAGGTGGATTTGCCGCAACCGATGTTTCCGGCCACCGCCAAATACGGGTTTTTATAATCGCCTATGGGCGCCAAGTTAGACTCCTAATTCGCTAGCGGTCTAAAACGCTTTAGAACAGATCGCGTGGCGCCGACCAGGGCCAGCGTAACGGCGACGAAAAGTACTAGGTATTGCGGGCTGCATTGGCGCTGGGCCAGCAAGAAAATACCCCCGACGACGAGCAGCATAAAGGGCAGCCGCTCGAACGCTGCTTTCTCGCCGAAAAGTCGCGCAGCGAGAGCCACACTGAGCACAACCCCGGCGCGCTTTATCGCTTCGAGCAAGCCTACCTCGATCTGCAACACGGCTAACAGTTGCAGCCCCAAAGCTGTGGCGCCGACGGGCACAAGAGCGAGCATCAACCAAGGGCTCGCCTTGATGGTAGAGAATAGAACCTTCGGGGCGCGGATCAAACGCTCGATCATCAGCGGTATGGTCACCGCCCAAAGCGCCATTAACATATAGGTCCACAGCGACCAGCCGCTGTTGATAATGGTCTTGTCGAGCGCCGGAGCCATACCCCAGCAAACGACCGCTCCGAGCATGCTTCCGACGCCCGCTCGGCTGCTCGCTTTATCACCGCTGACGATAGCGATGGTACCGGCGATCACCAGGCAAACTCCGACCATTCCAGGCACGCTGAGCGCTTCGCCCATCAGCACGTACGCACCGAGCGCACCGACCACTGGGCTGAGACAGAAAACGGGTAACACCGCACTAATTTCACCCAGGAAAAGCGCGCGAATAAAGAGGTAATTGCCAGCCAAGTTAGCGACGCAGAGAAGGGCGAAAAGCCCCCAGCCATCGGCGGGCGGGGCGGGCAGCGCGTAGCCTTGAATCCAGACGTACAAAGTGCAGCCGATGGAGGCTCCGAGCGGCGCCATGGCAGCGATGGTCACCGGGTCTTTATGATGCTGTACCAGAGCTTTGCGAAGTAGGTCCTGCGCGACCCAAGCCAAACTACATAATATCGCGAGTAGCATTTATAAACTACGCATCCACAGGCAAACATCGCGCGGTGTAGCGCCAGGCTCGGGGAATAAAATAGCATCGGTGAGGTTACCGCAGAGGCTAAAACCATGGTGGGCGAAAAGGCCGTTACTGTGACTGTTATCGGCGAAGACCAAGGACACCAGGACGCGGTTGTTAAGAGCCTTTGCGGCATCGATCAAGGCCGCTAACAAACGGCGCCCGAGACCCCGCCCACGCGCCGAGGAATCGACGTAAAGCGTGACCTCGAGACAGCCTTCATAGCCCTGCTTCCCGGGACGAAACAGAGCAGCGCCGGCATAGCCGACGACCCTTTCCTGCTCTTCGAGCACCAACAATGGGCAGCCTTCCGCCCAGGGGTAGTCGTCGAACCAGGAGCGGCGCTCCTCGGCGCTACGAATTTTCGTATCGGCAGTAGCGCTGCGCTCAGGCACGGCTTGGTTGTAGATGGCCGTGAGACGCGGCAGGTCTGCAAGCCGAGCAGCGCGCATGCCGCCATGCTCAGCGAGCACGCCCTTGGTTTTCAGCGCAGTAGCTTCGATCGGTCGCATAGCGCTAAGCCAGAACCCGCGCCAACAAGCGCTCGCCGACCTCGACGCAATTTAAGTTGCCGCCCAAGTCGACTGTCACATCGCCGGCGGCGATCTGCGCTATCACTGCGTTTTCAACGCGCAGAGCCGCCTCGGGACTGCCCAGATGGTCGAGCATCATCGCCGCGCTAAGCACCGCCGCCATCGGATTGGCCTTGCCGGTTCCAGCGATGTCCGGTGCCGACCCATGGACGGGTTCAAACAGCGAACAACGCCCCGGGTGGATGTTGCCCGAAGCTGCGGTTCCTAAACCACCCTGCAGACCCGCACCTAAATCGCTGAGAATATCGCCAAAAAGATTTTCGGTGACCAGCACGTCGAAACGCTCGGGGTTCTGCACCATCTCCATGGCCGCAACATCGACATAAAGATGGAAAGCTTCGATTTGCGGATATTCGGCAGCCACTTCCTTAAAAGTTCGCTGCCAGAGTTCGTGACCGTCGCGCATGGCGTTCGCTTTATCGCTCATGCACACGGACTTTCGCTCGTTTTTCACCGCATACTCAAAAGCTGCGCGGATAATTCGCTCGGTGCCACGGCGAGTATAAACAGCCGTTTGCATAGCGATTTCATCGTCAGTACCCCGACGCACTTGACCGCCAACACCCACGTACAAACCTTCGGTATTCTCGCGGAAAATAACCATGTTCACGTCGTCCGGACCTTTACCTTTAAGCGGACAAAGGTCGGGGGTGAAGAGCTTGATCGGGCGCAAGTTAATATACAGATCGAGCTCAAACCGAGCGCCGAGCAACAACTGGCGACCATGCGCCATATCCGGCACCCTTTTATCGCCCACCGCGCCGAACAAAATAGCCCCGTAATTGGCTCGAAAGTCGGCGAAGCGTCCTGGCTCAATACCGACGCCATGCTCCAAATAATAATCGGCGCTGTAGGGAAAGCTGTTAAAGCTCAAATCAAGCCCGGCGCGCTTGGCTGCTGCGCCAGCGACCCGCTGGGCCTGTTCGGTAACTTCCGGGCCGATACCATCGCCACCGATCACTGCAATTTTATGTGCCATTTCCAAACCCCTCGCTGCGTAGTCGGAGCTTCCTTGCTCGAAGCGAGGCGGCGGTCAAATCAGTAATGAGGAGGAGGGTCTAAAGCCGGGCCGATAGGCTGCTCATCGCCACCGCGCTCAAGGTGAGCTTGGCGCAGGAAATCGATCTGATCCGCCTGCTTGGTGACCACTTCGTTGAGGGTGTCGATCAGGTCTTGGAGTTCGGCCAAGCGTTCTTCGAGCTTTAGCAATCGATCATTCATAACAAACCACCTGAATTCGAAGCACCTTCATCGGCTCCTCGACGCCCTTCACCTGCGCCTCTTCATGGCTCAGGTCAAAAGCGCTTTTTGCGAGCAACTCCGCGACGGCCGGGTCCTCGTAGACGGCCTTGCTACAAACGATGTCGCCGCTTCGGCTCTGGCCCTCGAGGCGCGCCGAACGGTTCACAGTGCCGCCAAAGTAATCGAGCCGATCGTTCAACGTTACTGCCATGGCACGGCCATAATGGAGCCCGATCTTGATCACGAGATCGGACTCGGCCTTCATGCGCTGCTGCATGGCGATGGCGCAGCGCATACCGTCAGCAGGGTCGTCAAAAGTCGCCATCACCGCATCACCGATGGTCTTGACCAAGCTTCCGTTATGTTCCGCGAGAACGGCCAATAAAATGTCAAAGTGTGCTTTGACCTTGGCGAAGCTCGCGGCGTCGCCATCGACTTCGTACATGGCCGTACTGCCCGTTAAGTCGGTAAACAAAAATGCCAGGGGACGCAGCACCAGGACGGCATCAGGAGACAGTGTCTGGGATGAAAACAGGTCTCGGAAAATGTCGTTCTGTATCACCATGGAAGCCGTCAAAATATCATTGGGGTATTGTAGGTCTTCAACGAGAAAATGCAGCGTTTGATCGCTGGTATTTTCTATCGTCAAACCAACATGGTCGCCGGTACGCACGAAGGATTCGCCATCAAATCGGTAGCGTCCGGGGCCGCTAATCAGCAATTTCAGCTTGCGCTCAGGACAGCGTAAAGACGGCTCATTCAAGTCGACTGGCCACAACTCGCATAGCCGAGCTTCGCCGCCGGCTTCAATGCGGCGCTGGGCACGGATATGAGGGGTTCGCTGCGGTCCGCCCACACAAAAGTAGTTTGCAGCAAGAGGCCGCAGCGCCGGCGACGGGCGAAAAGTGACCTGTACGGAGCGCTCAAAATCGGCGTCGAAATTAATGTTGCAGCTGTCGCAATGACCTTCGAGCTTGATCCGACTCAAATCCTCTTCTTCGCCCTTTGCGCCGCGACATAAGGGGCAGAGAAGGCTCCAGCGCAATTCAAAAATACCGCGCCGGGTTCCGTGGAGAAAGGCAGCCACCGACTGTTCACGGTCAAGCTCCAAACGCTGAGCTAGAACCAAAGGTCTAAGATGCAAAAGCTCCAGATCAGTCTCTTCGCGCAGCAGATTGAGCAAGGTTTCAACCACCGGCTCTGAAACCTGATCGTCGATCAAAGTCTTGTGGGCTGCCGCCAACCTGGCCTCGTTCACCCGACTGCGCTCGATCTCAGGAACCGGTAGAACGAAGTCGTCTTTGCCTTTGCTCACCAAAGCAGCGCGCACGGCGCGAAACAACACGATGACCTCGCGCTGCAAAACGAAGCGAGTATATGCCCAAAGTAAAATGCGCATCCAGGCTTTGCGCGGATACAAGAGCGCCTCGACATGGACGAGCGTCCCACCTGGCGACTCCTCAAAGCTAACGCTCCAGCGGTACGCTGCTAACATGCCCTCGTCGTAGCGCCGCAACACCGAGTAACTCTGCCCCTCCTCCCAATCAAACGGCTCTTCTACATACTCGTTGCCGGCGCCGACGCGGATGCGGCGCTCGACTTGACCACTCGGCAAAGAACGCTCTTCGATCACCAAGGGATCAGCGCCGCGCAGGCGGTTAAATCGGTCGGTGTCGGCAAAGGCGCGGTACGCGGCTGTTGGGCTAATGCCGAGAAGTTCTTTACGGCACCAGATCAGAGGGGCTATTTTTTCCATGAGACGGGTCAATCCTTTGTTTGCATGCGCCAGGCGTGCCAGTCTTCCCCTATGAAGCCCCCAAAACAAAAGCCCCAGCATGCTGGGAATATCCTGCCCTACTGTAGCACTTTGTATTTTCTTGTCTTTATCGTCGTTTCAACGAGTCTTTCGGCGGCAATTTTGGCCGGACCCTTACTCCCTTGGCGCGACCTACCGGACCATTTGGCGCTAATCAGCCTTCTCGACCACGCCCTGGTCGCCGGGTCAGTGGCTGCTGAGCATTACCAAATACAACTTATGCCCGTTCCGTATTGGTTGTTTTACGGCTCGGTTTGGTTGGCCGCTCGGGTCCTTAGTTGGACGGCCGCAGTGCAACTTGTGGCGCTAGCCGGCATGGTCGCGACGAGCCTCGCACTCGGCCGGCTGATGCGCAGCCTGGGCCGTGACCCGCGCTGGGGCCTGCTGGTGCTGCCGCTGTTTTTCAATCACAATCTCATGTACGGCTGGATCAGTTATTGCCTGGGCATTCCCGTGCTGTTCATGGCGCTAGCTTCTTTTATCGACGTCCACCGAGGGGTTGCTAAGCGTCGAGGCCTGGCGCTTTGGAGTTGCTGCTTGTTCCTGGCGCATGCTCAACTGGCTGTGTTTTTTGCGCTCTTGGTCGCTTATCTGTTGTTGCGTCCGCAACCCAAACCCTTGAGCCGACGCCTGAAACGAGTCGCCCTTCCTCTAATAGCGCCGGTGGCGCTGGGCCTGCCCTGGGTCATCTCGCGGCTGGCCGGAACCCATAGCCGAGGCGAAGTCACCTCGGGTCCAGCGCTTATCTTTCACGACCCGGTTACCCGTTTAAAGCGTCTGCCCGACTTTCTGACCAATAACTGGAGCGGTAGCGTCGATGATTGGATGGGGCTTTTGACCCTGGCGACCATCGTCATTTTGATTCGCCTACCGACCGAGCAGCGGCTCGG
>JAPKCE010000037.1 GCA_028823075.1 Myxococcota bacterium | reverse complement strand
TTGCCCGGGCTCCCTTGAACCCTTAGTTGGTGCTCGCCCCGGGACTCGAACCCGGACGGGCTTTCGCCCAACAGATTTTAAGTCTGCAGTGTCTACCGATTCCACCAGGCGAGCATCGGTTCGCCCTATAGGCAAGATGACGAGATCTTTCCAAGGTGTTTGCGGGGTAAAAATAGCATAGGCTACCGAAAGGAGATTTGTCGTGCTCGAAACCACCATGGATCTGCTCACGCGCTTGGCCGAGACGCCAGGTGGTTACAAAGCTTTGCTCGACATGAGCGCTCTTGACCTGCCCTTTCCCCTGGTGGTCGCGGTAGCGGTTCTGGCGGTGAGCTTGCTCACCTTGTCGAATGTGCCCAACCCCTATTTCTCGATTTTGCTCGGCTTCTTTTGCGGGCCTTTCTTAGTGGTTGTACTCAACGAGGTTTGGCATCTTATGCCGACCGCCGAGCCCGCGGTGTTTCATGAGCGCTGGTGGCTAACCGCTCTGGTGCCGGCTCTACTCGGTCCAAAGATCTTTGATTGGGGCCGCCAAGGCAGCCCCTTAGGTGCCGCCATACTACTGGCTTTTGTGGTCGCCGTCTTCGGCAGCCTCGCCATGATCGCACAACGTTACGCACTTTAGCTTGCGCTTCGGCCCAAAAACAACAAAAGCGGCGATGCTTCGCCGCTTTGCCTTTGCTGGTACGAGGAGAGGGACTCGAACCCTCACGCTGTTTCCAGCACTGGCACCTGAAGCCAGCGCGTCTACCAATTCCGCCACCCTCGCACAGGGTTCATCAAGGCGGAGCCCACCTAGACTTTGGATTTAAGCCTGTCAAACGGGAAAACTAGCCTTTGAGCCAACAACAAAACTTCGACCAACAACAGCTTGTGGAAATTCTCCGCGGCACCGACGGCTACGGCATGACGCCAGCCCAATTGATTCACGCCATGGACATCGACCCGGGACAACGCCGGGCTTTTCGTTCCTGGCTGAAAACCAAGCAGACCCACGGTTTGCTGAGCAAAGGTGACGCGCAGCGCATGAGGCTTCGGCGCACCCAGACCTTGCGCGGTCGTCTAAAAGTCTCGCCTCGGGGCTTTGCTTTTATCGACGGTGCGCGCGGCGTATCCGCCTTTGTGGCGCCCGGAAAATTTGAAAACCTGCTCGATGGTGATGAGGTCCAAGCTGATCTGGTTCCAGGGCGGCGTGGCTTCGAAGGGATTAACCTAGAACTTATTAAGCGCCACCGACAGTTCCTCATCGGCAAACTCATCGAGGGCCATAAACGCTGGATTCTCGATCCCGAAGACCGGCGCATGGAAATGCCCGTTTCGGTGGATGTTGGCGAGACCAAGGTTGCCGCTGGTGATATGGTCCGGGCGCGCATCATCGGCCTGGAACCCCCGGTTTCTGCCGATGCTTCGCCAACTCTGTTGAGCAAACTCGACAAAGTCTACAAGGGCGCCGGACCCTTGAGTATTGAAGTGGAGCGCTTGCTCGCTGAGCAGGGTATTGAATGGGTGACCCAAGAAGCCGAGCCAGGACCCGTACCTTGCGAAGACGGCGAAGCTAAGCGCATCGATCTCACCCATCTGCCGTTTTCGACCATCGACCCGCCCGACGCCCGTGATCACGACGACGCGCTTTTTGCGCGCTGGAACCCGCGCGGTGTCGAGCTTTTCGTCGCCATCGCCGATGTCGCCGGTTTTGTGCGCCCAGGACGTGATCTCGATCGTTACGCTGTGGCCCGCGGTTGCTCGACCTACCTGCCCGATCGGGTGCTGCCGATGCTCCCCGAATGGATCAGCGCCGACGCCGCGTCGTTGCGCGCCGGCGTGGACCGCCCCGTCGTCTTCATGCGCATGGTGATCGACTATCAAGGCGTGGTTGTCGACGGTGAATGGGGGCTTGGAACCATCAACTCACGCGCCGATTTAAGCTACGATTTGGTGCAAGACTTTATCGACGGCAAACACGACGCCCTACCCGACGACGCCGAGTTGCGTGAGAGCACGACGGTGCTCGCCGAGGTGGCGCGCTTGCTCATGGCAGCCCGCTCACGTCGCGGCCAGCTCGAGATTCACAGCAGTGAACAGCGCTTTACTCTAGACGAAGACGGAGAGCCCACGGGCGTGGTGGTTCGCAGCCAGCGTTTCGCCGAACGCGTGGTTGAGGTCTGTATGATCGCCGCCAACGAAGAGGTGGGGCGTCGTCTGATCGAAGCCAAAACCCAAGCACCTTGGCGGGTGCATGGGCCGCCGAAGGCCACCGGTCTGACGAACTTTATGACCATCGCTATTAGCCTTGGCCTGCGCAAGCTTGAGGGGGCGCCGACCCCCGCTAAACTCAATAAAATGATGCAAAAGCTCGGCAATAACCCGCTTAAGCCGGTACTTAGTCAGCTGCTTTTACGGGCCATGAGCAAAGCCGAATACGGCGCCGAACCCGAAGGGCATTGGGGCCTCAGTTCCGAACATTATTTGCATTTTACCTCGCCGATTCGTCGTTACCCCGATCTGCTGGTTCACCGCGCCATTCGTTGGCATCTTGGGGACCGCCCGGCACCCTTGCCGGTTGATGATGATCTGGCGCAGTTTTGCGCCGATGCCAGCAGCAGCGAAAACCGTTCGGTGGCCGTTGAACGCGCTGCACATCGCCTCTACGCCTGCCGTTTGTTGCAAGGTCGTGAGGGCGAGGAGTTCGACGGAATTGTCGACGGAATCGCCGCCAAAGGCATTTACGTTCGCCTGCTCGATCCGCCGGTTAGTGTTATGATTGCCCGTGAGGACTTGGGTCTGCGCAGCGTCGAGTTCGACGTGGCCCATCAGAAATTGAGTTGGACGGGTGGCAGTTCGCTCACCCTAGGTGATAAATTGCGGGTGCGGCTTGAGAGCGTTAATTTGGCGGCGCGTGTCGCCGCGGCGAGTACGGACCATCTGCGGTGAGTCATGAAGATGCGGTCAAAACAGCAGGGCGTGGCGCCCTAGCTATTGGCGCCGCCAAGGGCATGTTCTTGATCTCGGGGCTGGGCCTCACTTTGATCATGCCGCGCATTATTTTAGACAGCACCGGCGCTCAGGACCCTGCCCAATTCGGGCGCTACCGGGTGTCGGCGCAGACCATGTCCATTCTGGCGCAAGCGGTTCTGCTCAGCGTGTTGCAGGTCATGTCCAAATTCAGCGCTGAGCAACGTGACGCTGCCGGGACTCTGCTGCGCGCTCTAGCCAAAGTCGTGGTTCCGTTGGTGATACTTGTTGGTATTATCGCGCAATTGCTGACGCCGTGGATCGCCGCTAGCCTCAACGACCCCGAGTTGGTTCCGCTGCTGCGAGCCGCCTTCCTTATCCCGGTTTTTTACGGTGTTTACGCGCTTTTACTTGGCTTGGTTAACGGGAGTCGCGCCTTTAACGTTCAGGCGCTGCTCGATGGTAGCTTTAGCTTGCTCAAGCTCGCTTGCATCGTTGCCGGCGCTCTGCTTTTTCCACGCTTGGTGAGTATTAACAATGGCGCCGCAGTGGGCGGGCTGCTCGGTTGGGCTAGCGCCGCAGCCATTATCACCACCGCCGCCTTCTTCGCCACTGGTCGATTGCGCCGAGACGCCAGCGCCGAGCGCAGCGTCAACGCCCAGGCCATCGCTCGGTTTGCCGGCGGTATCATCTTGTACACGCTCACCTTTGAATTGCTCAAACAGGTAGATTTACTCGTCGTTAAAGGAAGCGCTTCCGGGCTCGCCGGGGGCCAAGCGATGGTCGGCCAATACAGCGCCGCCATGGATTTCGCACGGGTGCCGTATTTCATCGTCATGGGCATCAGTTTGGTGCTCTTTCCGATGCTCAGCAGCGTCGCATTTTCGGGTGATCAGGACGCCGCAAAACGCTATATTCACAACGCCACGCGTTTCACCTTTGGGCTCGCTGCTGTCGCCAGCGTTGGTATTTTTGTCGCCGCTCCTGCGCTTTTGCCGGTGCTCTTTGGTGCCGCCTACGAACCGGCCGTACCGATTTTGCGCTGGCTCTGTGCCGGGCAGATGGCCTTTGCACTGGTTACCATCGCCATGAACATTCTGAACGCTTCCGGGCGACCCATGCATGCCTTCGCGTTGGTCGCTCTTATGGCAGGTAGCGCCTCCTTGTTGGTCCCTCTCGGCGTTTCTCATTCGGGGGTGCTCGGCGCCGCGGCTGCTTCGGTGTTTGCCCTCTGGCTCGGCGCCCTGGTGTCGCTGGTCTTTGTGCGCCGAAGCCTCGGCGCCTCCTTGGCTCCCCTGACCTTTTTGAGGGTTGGGCTGGCGGCAGTGGTGCTGGGTTCATTGGCTTTAGTCTGGCAACCCAGCGGACTGTTACAAGGCCTCGCAGCGCTGGCGATTGTTGGCCTCGGCGATTTGGTCATCTTAGTCGCCTTGCGCGAGTTGGGCGCTGACGATCTCGCCTTGGTTCGCCGGGTGATCGGGCGGGGATGATGAGGCGCTGGCCGCCGCTGCTCGCTTTGCTCGTTGTGCTTATCGGGCATGGCGCTGCCATGGATCATGCAGCCGGGTTTCATAGTGATACCGTCGATGAATCGACTTATCTGGCCGCTGCAACCCGCATGGTGCGCTTTGGCCGAGACCGTGTGAACCGAGAACAGCCCCCCTTGACGAAATGGCTCATGGCGGCGCGCCTCGACGCCGTGGAGCCTCAAGTTCGCAGCGGCAAAAAGGACGGCTGGGACGACGCACTTTGGGACCACCCCCCAGAGCGTATGATGCGCAATTTACAAGCGGCCCGACGTGTAAATATTGGTTTTGCATTGCTCACTTCTCTCCTGCTCTTCGCTTTCCTCGCGGCGCGCTGGGGCGCCTGGACCGGGGTAGCGGCTGCACTGTTTCTCGCCTGTTCGCCGCTGCTAACGGCCCACGCAAGCCTAGCGACCATGGACGCCGGCGCCACCTTTACGACCTTGCTCGTCGGCCTCGCTTTTTGGCGTTGGTGGGAGGCTCCGAGCCTGCCGCGCAGCGCCGTTGTTGCCGCCTGCTGGACCTTGGCTTTGCTCGCTAAAAGTACCGCGTTGTTGCTGCCGATACCGGCCCTCCTGGCGCTGTTGTGGCGCATGCAAAAAGGCTGGGATTGGCGCCGCCCGCTCGGCCGCTTGGCGCTCTGTTTGGCTCTGATCAGCCCCTTATTACTCTGGGCAAGTTATGACTTTCAGGTGGTGAGGATCAGCGAAAAGGCGAACCGTCATGGTAATCACGACGACCTCGCAAGCCTGATCGGCGGCCGCCGAAACTTGCAGGCGATCACGCCGAAGTCCGGGTTTCCCATGCCGCTTTATGACTACCTTTCGGGCGTGGGCTTTCAGGCCGTTCATGCCCGCGGCGGGCATCATAGCTTTCTCGACGGCGAGGTTCGTTACCGCGGTTGGGCTAGCTTTTACCTGCATGCCATCGCCTACGAAACGCCTCTAATCGCTCTTTTGTTTGGCCTCTTTTCCCTCGGGCTTTTCTTGCGCCGTCGTTTGCCCGCTGCCGCTTCTGCCTGGCTCGTTCTGCCCGCTTGGTGGCTGTTCTATTTTTCGCTGCTAACCCCCGCTCAGGGCGGTCTAAAATACCTGCTTCCTGCCTTGCCGTTTTGGGCAGGATTCCTGGCTATCAGCTTGCGTAATGTTCACCAGCGTTTGCCGGCGAGCCGCCCGATAATCATTGGCGCTCTGCTTCTTCTTGCCTTCAGCGTACATCGCCTCGCGCCCAATTACCTCATGTACTTCAACAGTTTAGCAGGCGGGCCAAGCGAAGGTTGGCGACACTTGGTTCATGGCAAAGACTGGGGACAAGGTCAGCGTCAGCTCGCACAATGGCAGCGCAGTAATCGCATCACCCGCCTTTGGTACGCGCGCTACCACGGACAACCTAAAGCCTGGGGGATGAGCTTTCTCAAGCCCCCCTGCCGACCCGTGCGCGGTTGGATCGCCGCTCATGTGATCGAGCTTCAGCGCCCCGAAAGGCATCTTCCGGTGGGCTGTTTGGATTGGCTAAAAAGCGTTGAGCCCGTGGGGCATTTTGCCCATTCGATTTTACTCTGGAACATCAGCGCGGCGCAGTTCGAGGCCTTGCAACCATGAACCACGTTTTACCGGCAGTGGTGATTCCCGCGTACAACGCCGCGACCACCCTGGCGGCAACCATCGCCCAGCTTCAGCCTCTGGTGAGCATCATTTTCGTCGTCGACGATGGCTCCAGCGACACCACGGCTGAGGTCGCCAAAGGCCTGCCCGGTGTCGTTCTTCTACGCCAAAGTCGTCAGGGGCCGGGCGCCGCGGTTTTTACTGGGCTGCGCGCTGCCGCCGAGCAGGGTCACGAGTTTGCCGTAATCGTCGACGCCGACGGGCAGATGGATGCAAGTTACATCCCCGCTTTATGTCAGCCTTTGATCGATGATCGTTACGACTTTATGCGCGGATCTCGGCTGCAAAAAAGCAGCGGTGGCGATGCGATGCCGCCTGTAAGGCATCTCGCTGCAAGACTGCTGACGCCCTTGGTGGGTTTGAGCGCCAAGCAAGCGATCAGCGACCCATTGAGTGGCTTTGTGGCTTTGCGTTTGTCCTTCTTACCTCCTCGTCTATGGACCGGGTTTGGCTACCCCATGCACTTCGTTGCGGCGCTGGCCCGCGGTGGTGCACGCATCGGTCATTTAGCGGTTCCGGCGCGTTATCCAAAAGGCGGTCAGAGCCACCATGGCCTCCATCGTCTGCCCTCGGTTGCGGGCGCCTTTGTCTCGGCAATGTTTGAGCGCCTCAGGTGAAGGTCTCCGTGTTAACAAGCTCATGGCCGCGCCATGAAGGTGACCCTGGCGGTGAGTTCGTGCGCCAAAGTTGCCTGGCCCTACAAGGGGCAGGATGCCACCTCAGTGTGCATTCAATCGAGCCCGGCATCGATTTAGTGGGTGCCAGAATGCAGCCGTTAAGTGGCGGCTTTGGGAGCCAACGCGGTGCGATGCTCGACCGCCTCAAACGCCGTCCCTGGCTCGCCGCCCCCCTCGCAAAGGCCTTAATGGCAGCGCTGCCGTCCTTGATCAGCGCCGATCGTGTGCTCTGTCACTGGGCCTTTCCGTTTCCGCTTTTAGCGCAGTCCCGTGGCGTGGCGCCGGAACGCTTACGCACCTGGTGCCATGGTTCGGCGTTGCGCCTCCCTTTGGCCGGCGCACTGCTTGGAAAAAGCCACGCTTTAGCTCTAGTGGATGCCCATCAGCGAGCCCTTGTTCCAAAGCGTTTTCATCGCGATTTATCGCTGCTTCCGGTGCCTATAAAACAGATGCAGAAGATTAACGCTGCGGCGCAAGAATGCCTGGTTTTCGTAGGGCGATTAACCGCCCAAAAAGGCGTTCGAATACTACCCTCCATTTTGGACCATCTTCCCGGGTGGACAGCGGTTGTGGTCGGCGACGGGCCTTTACGCCCCCAACTCGAAAGCGATGCACGAATCAATTGCTTGGGTGCTTTGGCGCCGGACCAATGGCAGCAAAGGGTGCCGCTCGGGGTGGGGGTTTGTCCGGCCAGAGGTTCCGAAGGCTCGCCTTTGGTCGTCGATGAACTGCGTTCGCTGGGCTTGCCCGTCGTCGTCGCTGCTCAAAGCGGTCTCGCAGGGCGCGTCCAACACCAACAAAATGGGCTCATAGAGCGCAGCGTTAGCCCGCAAAAATGGGCTGAGTCGGTGCTTCAGGCATATGAAAACCGAGAACGGTTGAGTCGCCATGGTGCTCAAGGTCGAGACGCGAGTAAGGCCTGGTCGCCATTCCTATCTTGGGTGACCGGCTAAGACCGGCGATGTTCTTCCCACCTTTGTTCTTTTCGGCTAACGCCTCGCGTCGGAGAAACCCTGTGTCGTTGCTGCTCGTGACCAAGCCTTTTGCGCCGCCCTGGCATGATAGCTCAAGTGGCTTGGCGCGCGCCTTGGTCCAGGGTTTGCTCGAACTCGATAGCGCCCCCGCCTTGCGGGTGATGGTCGGCGCGACCCCCAGCGGCTTTCGCGGCCTAACCGAAGAGCGTTTGTACAGCGATGGTGGCAGTTTCGCACCCGGCCTACGCCAGAATTTACCCGTGCTCATGCGCCTGTTTCGCAATCGCGGTGAGACGGCGCGGCATTTCTTCTTCGCGCCCAACCGGCGTACGGCGAAGGCGGCGCGTCTCGCAGCCTCGCTGCGCGATATCCCTAGCGTGCACACCCTCTGCTCGCTGCCGGCCGCGGGAATAGCTGTAGCGCCCAGCCTATTCGCCACGCGCAGCGTCGCGGTTTCCCCATGGGCGCAAAAGCGACTTGCAGATGAAGGCGCCGATGTCGCCTGCATCGAGCCTGCGGTTTTGCCGTTGCAAAGCAGCGAAGAGGGGCGACATAATTGCCGTGAAAAATACGCTGACTACGTTTTGTTTGCTGGAGATTTACGGCGCAATGGCGGGGTACACCAAGCCATAGCGGCGCTCGCTTATCTACCCGATTCTCTTCGCCTGGTGATCGCTGCACGCGATAAAACTGCCGACGATGCACAGCGCCGTAATGTGTTGGCGCAACAGATCGCCGAATCACCCCATGCTGCGCGAATCGATCTTCTCGGGCGCATCGACTGGATCGGTGATCTGGTTGGTGGCGCCAAAGCGCAGCTGCTTCCGGCGACCGACCTGACCGGTAAAATGGACTACCCCTTGGTGCTCATCGAAGGCTTCGCTGCGGGGGTTCCTGCGGTGGTGGCGAGCGAAGCGCCGATGGCCTCGGTGGAACATGCGGCTCTGGGAACGGCACCTGCTGCCGACGCCCGCGCCTTGGCGACCGAGCTTGAACGGGTTTTAGCAGTACCCCCAGTTCGCTGCCTCGAACTCTATAAAAGTCGCTTTTCTGCTAAGCGTTTGGCAGCCGATTATCTGGCTCTCTACCGTGATCTCGGGTTGTTCTAATGCGCGGCTTATTGGCTCGGTCTCTACTCATCGGCGGCCTTCTGGGTTTGCTCGATGGCCTATTCGGTCTCGCAGCTCTCGGGTTTTCGGCGCGCCATGTGTTGCCGCTTCTGGTGGTGGTCGCGCTGCACCAAAGCCTCGCTGTGGTTCTCGCTGTTGCCTTCAAAATACTGGTGCCCGAACTCCGCGACCGTTTGCCAGAACATTTGCGAAGTTGGCGCCAAAACGCGGCTGGGGGGCGCGGTGAATTCGGCGCCGCGCTGAGTTGGTTGGTCGCTTTGGTCGCCCTCGTCGCCT
Source organism: Myxococcota bacterium (assembly GCA_028823075.1). Taxonomy (GTDB): domain Bacteria; phylum Myxococcota; class UBA4151; order UBA4151; family UBA4151; genus CACGMS01. The sequence goes on along the minus strand of JAPKCE010000037.1, from coordinate 1,597 downwards.
CGCTCGCTCTCGCTGCCCTAGCGATCACCGAGCTGGAGGGCAGCCTAGCCACCAAACTCTATGTACAGATCCTTCAAACCCTCGTTTCGGGCGTTATTTTTGGCGCCGCTGCGTTGCTCACCTGGCGCCTCGGTCTGGCCTTACGGAGCTTAGCCTTTCGAGGCCCCCTCACGCGCCAGCGCTTGCTCATCTCCGCTTTATTCGTCGGCAGTTCGGCCTACGCTTACCTCTGGTTTGAGCGCGACCTGCTGTTTAAAGAGATCCCGCCGGTTCTCGGGGCTCTGCTCGTGGGCCATCTGCTCGCTATGCTTTGGGCGCACCTCCCAGCCAAGGGAGCATCGTCGTTGTCGCTCGCCGTCCAAGCTCTCAGCATGACGCTCATCTTGGCGATACTCGGTGGCTTGGCAGGCGCGGCGCCGATGTTGCGGCGCGGCGCTCCCGCAAGTCAGCGCTTAATCGCTGCCTTGGACCCGCTTATCGATTGGGATGGTGACGGGGTTTCGAGTCATTTTGGCGCTCGCGACTGTGCACCATTCAACTCAGAAATCTTCCCTGGCGCCGTGGATTTACCGGACGATGGCGTTGATCAAGATTGTTATCGTGGCGATTTAAGCAGCGCCGAAATGGCGGTCAGTCAGAAGGTGAAACTCCCGGATGTTGGCCATATTCGGCGTCCTCAAAAGGTGGTGCTGATCTCAATAGATGCGCTGCGTCCCGACCGCCTAGGCGTTTACGGCTATAAAAAAAATCGCACCTCCCCAGCCATCGACGCTTGGGCAAAAGACGCGGTAATTTTCGACAACGCCTATACCAGCGGTCCTTACACAATCGCCGCCATTCCAGGCTTGCTCACCGGTCGAGGGATTTCGCAAATCCCCAACTACCTGGCAGAAAAAGGTAGCTACAAACTGGCCAGCGAACTCAAAACCCTTCCCGAGATCATGCGCAAACTCGGCTACCGAACGGCGGCGGTGACCAGCGGCCTACAACCCCGCGTCAACGGCTTTGCGCAAGGCATCGAGAAGCTTTGGGTGGTCACCAAAGGCAAGGCAGATACGGCCGATAAAGTAGCGGCAATCGCCAAGCGTTGGTTGGCGAAGGCCAGCGATAAGCCCTCATTTCTATGGCTGCATTTCTTTGATCCCCACGATCCTTATAAGGTCATAAAGGGCTATAACTTTGGGCATCGAAGCAGTGATCGTTACGACGCAAGCATCGCCTTTATGGATCACCACCTGGGCCCCTTGCTGAAACAACTCGACGAGGACCCCGAGGCCGCTGTCGTTTTGCTCGCCGATCATGGCGAGGCCTTCGGCGAGCATGGCGCCACCAACCACGGGCAAAATGTGTACCGAGAAAATGCGCGCATTCCCCTCATCATAAAGTGGCGCGGCGCTAAACCTCGGCGGGTTGCCCAAGCAGCGAGTATTCTCGATATATTGCCGACTTTGGTACAACTGGGTGGCGCCAAGGAGTCGCCTGGGTTTGGACAAAGTTTGCTGCCGCAATTGCTTGGAGGCGCCGTTGACCTTGGTCGTGGCGTGCTTACCGAGAGTTACCGAAAGGGCCAACTCTATGCTCTGTCGACGGCTTCTCA
>JAPKCE010000509.1 GCA_028823075.1 Myxococcota bacterium | reverse complement strand
CAAGCTGCGCCCATCCCACTGCGCTTCGGCCGTGGCTAAATTGAGCAGGTTGAGGGTGGTCGGCACGATATCGACGTTCTCGGTGAGCAACTGCAAACGTTTGGGTTCAATCCCCTTGCCGGCGAATATCAGCGGCACATGAATCGCTTCTTCGAACAGATGCGAGCCATGCCCATGATGACCGTGAGTGCCGAGCCCTTGCCCATGGTCCGACGCCAGGACGACCAAAGTGTTTTGCAGATCAACAGCCTTCAGCAAACTCGCAAGATGCTTGTCGGTCACGGCCAGCGATTCGTCGTAACGCGCCTTGGCATCGTGACCAAAACGCGAACGCGCAAAGCGAATATGAGGGTCGTAATAATGCACCCAAATGGCCCAACGGTCCGGACGTTTACTGAGCCTTTCTATCATCTTGGTGGTGTAGCGACTGATGGCTGCACCCGTTGATTTACTCCAGTTGATATAGCCGGGTTGTATGCGCGCCGCACGGTGAAACTCCCACCCTTGTGTGAGTCCTTTTTGTTTGGCGAAATACTTTTCCATGATCACAGCATGAGTTTTAAACCCGGCTCGTTTGAGCAGTTCGCCAAGGCTCAAGTTATCCGCATGTACGGTCACCGCGTCGCGCCCACCATCCCCCCATTTGAGCCGCGAGGGGTAGCGCCCGATGACCATGGACGGGATGCTGCGTTGGGAGCGAACGCCGTTGGCGTAAGCGCGCATGAAGGCGGCACCCTTATCGACAAGAAGCTTTTGCGTCTGCGGCATGGTGTCGTTCGGGCCCCCGTACCAGCTTAGGCGATCGGCGCGCAGGGTGTCGACGGTGACAAAAAGCAGGTTATGAAGCGGTTCCACCCCGTCGGGTAAGGCAGAGAAAAGTACTGCCTTATCCACCTCTTCAGGTGTAAAGTCGCTACCGTCACAATCTTGATCGACGCCGTCTCTCGGTTCGTCGAAAGCGCCGGGGTTTATCGCCGCGTTAGCGTCGTTACAGTCGCCGCCGCCGAGCCAGGAAGAGAAGCCATCGCCATCGCTGTCCATGCTCCGCCTGACCAGCATCACCGTATGCCCGGCAAGCCCCTCGGAGCGGACTAAATTGGAGGCGACACCAGGAGCCCAAAGACTTGCAGCTAAGAGGGGTAGGGGGAAGATGTTAACGAGCCACTTCGGCCGGTTTTCCCAGGCGCGCACGCGCTGCCCGAAGCGAATCCAAAGCGCTGGAAGCAGTGGAAGGTAGGGGAGCATCGGAAACTGAACGCTCGCCCAAAGGTCCGGCCGTTGCCAGCGATGAAGCACCAGCCCAATCGTTACCGCCAGCCCCAGCGCGCCGAGCCAGCCCGTGCTGTGCCCGTGAGACCCTGGAAGCACGACAAGGCAGAGTCGTCGGGCCACCAAGCCGAGCGCCAAGCCGACGAGGCCGGCGGGGATTAAGCCCAAGGCCGCAAGCAAAGCCGCTATCTGATCTGCGTTGAAGCGGTTCGACCAGAGAATAATCACAGCATGAACGGCGATGGTCGCAGCCAGACCGACCAGGAACCCGATGCGATTGGCGTCTTGCCGAGCAACACCGGCCAGGCCTCTCCCGATGGGCCGCCAGAGTCGCTCAAAGGCGCCACCGATCAGCCCCATCGGCAGGGCCAGCAAGGCATACAGCCCCAGGCAGGCCGGCAGGCTGTACCAGTTCGTCGGGCTCAGCCCCCAATCGAGAAAAGCGAAAGGAAGCACAGCAAGTTGTGTCGCAAAAAGTTGCAGTCTCAAGGTGTTTTCCGCCTGTGTATGAGCCAACGCCCGACCCGTTTAGGCGCTTCATAGCCTGGACTCAATGGCGCATTCGAGCCGCCACGTTTTTGTTCGATTATCATCGTAAACGGGCGGTTTTTCCCCTCGGGGGCTTGGGCCCACTGTCCAAGCGCTTTAAGCGCTGCGCCGCGGTGAGGCCGGTTCCATGGTGGGACGATCGGCTTGACCGACTTTCGATGAACCACAGGGTGGCTGGGGTTGTCGAAAAGATAGGGGTCGTAACCGCCGTTTTGAACGACGTAATACGCGTGGAATTGATCCGCTGCGCCAAGATGAGATGCTGGATCCGATGCGTCTTGAACAAGCGGCAAAATGCGTTGATTTTTTGGCATTGTGGCAACCGATTGCAGGACGAAGGCGTTGCTCGTGTTGAACTGTTGGTACACGGCGTGGTTCGTTTTTGCGAAGTTCAGCACGGGCACCGACCACAGCAGCACAATCCAAAGGCTTGGACAGCGCCAGGAAAGCGTTG
>JAPKCE010000508.1 GCA_028823075.1 Myxococcota bacterium | reverse complement strand
AGAACTCCCTCTGGACCCCTCAGGCCAAGCGATCGAAAAAATGCACGTCAGCCCAGAGGGACATGACCTGCAACAGTTGCTCGCCAAATTCATTGGCATGGCAGTGTTCTTTTCCCAGGGCAGCGACGATTACCTCGACGATGATATCGCCAATAAAGGCCTGCTCTCTAGCAACGCACAAAGTGTTAAAAGTGGTATCGCCCAACCCTTCTCTGCCCTCGGGCATGCCTGGGACGAAGCCTTTGGTTACTTTGGCGCTGCTCGTGATTTCAACGATTACAGTGACGATGAGATCGCCGCTAAAGGAGGTCGGGACGGTTGGAGCTCCGGTTACCACGACAGTAATGGCGACGGCTCTATCGATCTAAAAAGCGAATATAATTTTGGACACAGCCGCAACGCAGCAAAGCGAGACCGAGGCTCGGCCGAAGGCGCCAAAACCGATTTCACAAAGAGTATCTTTGATGCTTTCATCGCTGGGCGAGCCCTGATTTTAGCCGCGGGCGACGAGCTTAGCGCCACTGAGTTGAACGAACTCAAAGGCTACCGCAACACGATCGTCTCGGACTGGGAAGCTGCTATCGCCGCCACTGCCGTCCATTACATAAACGCAGTGCTTGTCGATATGGGCAGCTTCGAGAGCGACCAATACAGCTTCACGAATCACGCTAAGCATTGGTCCGAGCTCAAAGGCTTCACCTTGGGCCTGCAGTTCAACCCGCGCTCGGCGATGGGCGATGAGCAGTTCGCGCTTTTCCACACCCTCATCGGTCAAGCTCCGGTTCTTCCTGGCGACGACAGCGCCGAAGACTATCGAGCCAATCTGCTCGAAGCTCGCGCTTTGCTCGCCGAGAGTTACGGCTTTGCCGAGGCGAACCTTGGTGATCAACAAGGGCAGGGCGGATGGTGAGTCGTTTAGCTTACGCGCTGCTTCCCCTACTCGGCCTTGTACTGACGACGGCCTGCGGCGGCGACCAGGAAGCTTCTCCCGAGGTGGACACCGGCACTTACCGGCATACGGTGGGTGTTGCTTTATTAGAGCATGTCGTCTTGCCCAGGCTGGCGCGACTCAGCGAATTGGCCCGCGAGTTCGAGACCGAAGCGAGCCATCAACAAGCTGCCGAGAGCGCCAACTTTGCGGTTTTGCAAAGCCACTGGCTGGCGACCATGGAATTAGTGCAAGAGCTCGAGGTTTTACAAATAGGTCCTGCGGCCAACAGCGCCACGCGCAAAGGCGGCGATGACCAGCGCGACCGGCTCTATTCCTGGCCGCTAACCAACAGTTGCCGAGTGGACCAAGTCCTGGTCTCGGGCATCTACGAACAGAGCGATTTCGCCGGCCGAGTGATGGCTAACGTGCTCGGGCTCGACGCACTCGAAGAGTTATTGTTTCGCGGTGGCGATTTTCACACCTGCCCACCGCAGCTGCCCATCGAGGCTGAAGGGCAATGGGATGCACTTGGTGAGAGCGAGCGAAACAGCCGACGACTTGGCTATATTGCCGCGTTAGCCCGCGGGGTGCGCAGCGACGCCGAAAACCTACAAGCCGCGTGGGCACCCAGCGGCGGTAACTTCCTGGGGCAGGCGCAGAACCCGGGCGGCGATTCACTGTTTTCATCGCCCCAATGCCTGCTCAATGAACTCTTCGCGGCGATGTTCCATCTGGACCTTGTCACCAAAGACAGGCGCATCGCCATACCCGCGGGAATCAGCCCCGATTGCAACGTTGCCAGCTGTCCGCATCTTCTCGAGTTCCCAAACGCCCCCGTCAGCGGCTTGGCTGTCCAAGCTAACCTGCGCGGCGTCGCGGCGCTGTTTTCGGGTGATGGTGGCGACGGCTTCGATGCCCTCTTGCGGCACGAAGGTTCACCAGAGTTGGCCGGAGCGATCGAAACAGCGCTAAAAGATGCTCAAGATGCAGCGCGCTCCCTCGAAGTCGACTGGGCGCTGCTGTTAGAAAACGATCCCGACGCCCTCAACGAACTGCATGCCAAGGTCAAAGTCGTCACCGACCTGCTCAAAACCCAGCTTGCCTCAGTGCTCAATCTAAGCGTTCCGCAAGAGGGTGCCGCCGACAATGACTGAGCGCCTTGATGCGCTGATCAAGGCGGGGCTTCAACCCGTTGATGGCCGAAGTCTCGCTGTTTTTCGCATTCTTTTGGGTACGATCATGGCGCTCGCTATGGCGCGCTATATCGCCAATGGCTGGCTTGATATCCATTACCTTGAGCCCAGGTTCTTCTTCAAATTTAGCGGTCTTGAATGGGTGCTTGTCCC
>JAPKCE010000507.1 GCA_028823075.1 Myxococcota bacterium | reverse complement strand
TCGACGCGGCGCGGCGGCGGGGTGATCAACCCGGTCCGCAAAGTTCGATCGTCAAGCTCGTGGGTAGTGAACTTAAGCAGCAGCGTTACGATCTTGAGATGGAGATTCTTGGACAGCAAAGCCTCGGTTGGAGCGGTCAGGGGTTTTCTGAACTTGAGACGACTCGGGCTTGGTTGCGCAGCCGTGCCAACAGTATTGAGGGCGGCAGTTCGGAGGTGCATCTGAACATCTTGGCGCAGCGCGTCTTGGGCTTGCCCCGAGGTGCCAAATGACGGCCGAGGTGCAGTTGTTACGTGAGGGCGCAGCCGCTTTGGCCAAGCGCTACGGCGGTGCCGCTACCCTGCGCGCCCGGCGCGCAGGCCGCGCCGACGACTCAGATATTTTTAAGGCCTGTGTTGAGCTCGGCTTTCAAGGTGTAGCTTTGCCCGAATCCTACGGCGGTGTGGATATGGGCTGGCAAGGCCTGGCAGCACTCATGGTCGAAGGCGGTAAGGCTCTGATCGACATGCCTTTGCTCAGCGGGGTCCAACTCGCCGCCGAAGCCCTGTTGGTCTGCCCGGAAGGCGCATTACGGCGCGAGCTTTTAGAGGCCTTAACCGCTGGAGAGCAGCGCATCGCCCTGGCCTGGCAAAGCGAAGCGGCGCATCCTCAGCTGTTGCAACCTTCGCTGCATGCCAAACGTGATGACCAGGGCTGGGTATTGAGAGGCCTTGCACCGATGGTCACAGGCCTTATCGGCGCCAACGGGGTTTTGCTCAGCGCCCAAACTGAAGAGGGCTTGGCCTTGTTTTACGTGGCTACCGATGAACCGGGGCTAAGCATCGAGCCTCAGACGCTCATCGATCATCGTAACTGCGGGCTTCTTCGACTCGATCACCTCAAGCTTCCTGAGGCGCAGCTTTTGGCGAGCCACGAATTTTGCAAAACGGCGCTCATACGAGCTCATGATGCGGCCCGCTTGGGACTTGCCGCGCAGATGCTCGGCGGGGCGCAGGCTGCCTATGAGACCACGCTTGAATACCTGAAAACGAGACAGCAATTCGACGTTCCCATCGGCAGTTTTCAAGCATTGCAGCATCGCATTGCTAGAGTCTTTATCCTCCAGCAGCTCGCTGAAGCCGCTTTGGTGCAAGGGCTGATCGGTTTTAATCTCGGCGGTAAGGAGAGCGCTCGCGCGGTGGCTTTAGCCAAAGCTAAATGCGGCGAAGCCTATTTGTTAGCCGCCAAAGAGGGCGTGCAAATGCACGGGGGTATCGGGGTTACCGATGAACATGAGATGGGTTTCCACCTGAAATCCGCTCAGGTTGCCAACCAGCTTTGTGGCAGTGCCGACGCTTGCCGCAGCGATTGGGCCGACAACGCGGGTTACTGATTGCCTTTGACGCCCATGGTGCGCTGGGTCACACTGCTCCTCTTGGAGTTCTTCATGATTCGTTGTTTTGGTCTTTTCGCACTGACTTTGACGGCCGCTTGCGGCCCGCCGGATACTCAATCTCAAGGCAGCTGCGGTGACGGGGCACTCTCCGCTGGGGAGGCTTGTGATGACGGTAACAGCGACGATTCGGACGCGTGCAGCAGCGAATGCCAAAAGGCTGTCTGCGGTGATGCTCTGCTTCGCGACGACTTAGCGCTGGGTCTGACCCATGCCGAGAGTTGCGATGATGGCAACGATTCTGACGCTGACGCCTGTTTGAACAATTGCCAACTCGCTCGCTGCGGCGATGGCATTTTGCGCAGCGACCTAAGCCCTGCCGATGAAGGTTATGAAGCTTGCGATGATGCCAATGATGAGCCTTGGGATGGTTGCAATGCCTGTCAAATCATCGGTTGCGGCGATGGCATTGTGCAAGCCCAGATGGGCGAAGTTTGCGATGATGGTAATGATTCGGACAACGACGATTGCACCAACATTTGTCGCCCAGCGGGCTGCGGCGATGGCAGTGTTTGGGAAGGTCAGGAGGCTTGTGATGACGGCAACCGAGACCATTTCGATGCCTGCTTGAACACCTGTGAATTAGCGCATTGCGGCGACGCCACGTTACGCCGCGACCTCGAAAGCGATGCGCCCGAGTATGAGTTTTGTGATGATGGGAATTTCGATCAAGATGACGCTTGTTTGAGCGATTGCAGTTTGGCGAGTTGCGGCGATGGAATTTTCCGCCGTGACCTTCATCCCAGCGCCGAAGGTTTTGAGGAATGCGACGATGGTAACGACTCGAACGATGATGAATGTTCTACCGATTGCATCTCTTTGGGCTGTGGCAACGCTCGTTTGAAC
>JAPKCE010000506.1 GCA_028823075.1 Myxococcota bacterium | reverse complement strand
GCGTTGCGCCGCGGCAGCGCGGCTGATCTCGGGCTGCGCATCCGCCAAATGGCGCTGCCTTAAGGCAGCGCTTGTGCCGGGCCTTGGCGCCCCCTATGGCAGCCGCAACTGGCTTGGGGAGCTCGCGTTAATTGGCCTTACAATTCGACAGCTTAGGAACATGGCAAAGCCGCGACCAGCAGCCGGCTTTTGGCGGCGATGATCTGATCGCTGTGGCGCAGCGTATGCGCGAGCCCGCCTATGTCGTGCAGGACCCGAGCAGCCGCGCCATTGGCGTGGCTTTGGGCGGTGAGGCCCAGCTGCAAGGCAGCGGCGATTGGCCATTGCTCGCTGTGTTGCCGCCGCTTTATCCCGAATGGCTTGGTTGCCGCAGTTTCTGCGAAGCACATGGGATTCGTTTTCCTTATGTATCCGGAGCGATGGCGAATGGTATTGCCACAACCGAATTGGTTATCGCCATGGCAAAGGCGGGGTTTCTCGGGTTTTTCGGCGCAGCAGGCTTGTCTCTTGAGCGCGTTACGGCAGCCGTCGATGAGCTGCAAAACACCTTGGGTTCGAGCCTGCCATGGGGCTCTAATCTGATTCATTCGCCACATGAGCCGGCGCTCGAAGAGGCAGTCGCCGAATTGTACATCCGTCGCGGTGTCGAGCGAGTCTCGGCCGCGGCGTATATGGCATTGACGCCGGCGATCGTTCGCTTGGCGCTGAGCGGAGTGTCGCAAGCCGCCGACGGCAGCATTCAGCGCAAGCGATACGTCTTTGCAAAAATATCGCGCCCTGAAGTGGCACGGCGTTTTTTAGAACCGGCACCACAACGTATTTTGGATGACCTACTCGCTCGGGGCTTGCTGAGCGCCGAAGAGATTCGCCTTGGTGCGAGCCTACCCGTGGCCGAGGATTTGATCGTCGAATCCGATTCCGGCGGTCATACCGACAACCGGCCCTTGTCGGCTCTCCTGCCTTGTATTTTGAGCCTACGTGACGAAGTGGTTGCCGAACGCCGCTATGCTCGCCCGGTTCGTGTCGGCGCCGCCGGAGGCATGGGGACACCCGCTGCGGTCGCTGCGGCCTTCACCAGCGGCGCCGCTTTTGTGCTCACCGGCTCCGTCAATCAGGCTTGCACCGAATCTGGGCTCGATGCGTCGGGACGCGCCATGCTCGCCAAGGCCAGCATCGCCGATGTGACCATGGCACCGGCCGCGGATATGTTCGAGATGGGGGTCGAGGTGCAGGTGCTTAGCCGCGGTACCATGTTCGCTATGCGCGCCCGCAAACTGCTGGAACTGTACCGTGCCTATCCGTCGCTCGAAGCCATCCCCGCCGATGAGGCGAGCAAGGTTGAAAAGCAGATGTTGCGCTGTAGCTTTGGCCAAGCTTGGGCATCCACCCAAGAATTTTGGCAAGGCCGTGACCCAGGCGAAGTTCGCAAAGCAGAGGCCGATCCGAAGCATCTCATGGCGCTCGTTTTTCGCTCCTATTTGGGGCAATCGAGCCGCTGGGCCATCGCCGGTGAGACGTCGCGGGCGAGCGACTTTCAGATTTGGTGTGGCCCGGCGATGGGCGCCTTTAATAACTGGAGCGCTGGGAGCTTTTTGGCGGAGCCGGAACAGCGTCAGGCTGTTCAGGTGGCGCGCAACTTAATGGAAGGCGCGGCCGCTATCACCCGCGCCCAGCAATTGCGCAGCGCGGGGGTTGCCATGCCAGCCGCTAGTTTCGATTTTAAACCACGTCTGTTGTCCTAAAAAGGGGTCGGTCATGAGTTCATCAAGCAAGCATCCCGCCATCGCCGTCGTCGGCGTCTCGGCTTTGTTTCCCGGATCGACCGGATCCAAGAGTTTTTGGACCAACATTCTGCGCGGTGAGGATCTGATCAGCGACATTCCCGAGACCCATTGGCTTCCCGAGGATTATTACGACGCCGACCCCTCTGCGCCGGATAAAACCTATGCAAAACGCGGTGGGTTTCTGCCGCAGATCGATTTTGACGCGATGCATTGGGGCGTACCCCCGAGCATTATTGAGGCCACCGATACCTCGCAATTGCTCGCTTTAATCGTAGCGGAGCAGGTGCTCAAAGATGCCGCCAAAGGCCAGTTTGAGACCATGGACCGCTCACGCATTTCGTGCATCTTGGGCGTCACCAGCGGGCAAGAGCTGTTTGGCACGATGGTCAGCCGGTTGCAGCGCCCTGTGTGGCAAAAGTCCTTGCGAGAGCACGGCGTTGCAGAATCCGATGTCGACGCCATCTGCCAGCGCATCGCCGACCATTATGTACCCTGG
>JAPKCE010000036.1 GCA_028823075.1 Myxococcota bacterium | reverse complement strand
CATCGAGACGCTCATTTTATCGAGCGGTATCTGGTCAAAAAGAAGGCGCATATCGGCAATCGAATCAATGGCAACACCGGCCATACCGACATCACCCAAAACCCGCTCATGGTCCGAGTCGTAGCCGCGGTGGGTGGCGAGATCAAAGGCGACCGAAAGCCCTTTTTGGCCGGCTGCTAAGTTGCGGCGATAAAACGCGTTGCTGGCTTCGGCGGTGGAAAACCCGGCGTATTGGCGCACGGTCCACGGCCTGCCGGTGTACATGCTCGGATAAGGGCCGCGCAGGTAAGGTGCCTCACCCGGTGCGCTGTTGATCGCCGGAATCCCGGCAAGGTCCGCTGCGTCATAAGCAGCCTGTAAGACGATGCCCTCGGGTGTCTCGATGGGCTCTCGGGCAAGCTCGGGCGCCATAACATTTTGCAGCTGCGACGATTTAGACGCTGCCCCACTCGAATTCGAATCGAGCTGCGAGCGTAGGGCAGCGGCGATGCGCGCCGTCAAACCATCCAATGCGAACGAGCCACCTGCCGGATCCTGGACGCGACCAAGACCGGTTTCATGAGCCAGCACCAACTGCATGTTGCGCGCCAGGCGCAGAGAGAAAGCCTCGTCGTAGCCCTCCGGCAAGGGCAGCGGCGACGAGATAAAAGCATCGGCGCCGCCGATAATCGCGCCAAAATTGGCGGCAGTACAACGTAGCGCACTTCCCCAAGGGTCTTGCGCATCGACCAGGTCGGGTGCTGCGCGAGCCACAAATTGAGCCCGCTGTTTGACGCCATGCCCAGCCAAGAACTCGGCCCAAACCAAACGTGCCGCACGCAGCGCCGAGGCTGTGCGAAAGAACTCAGCCGAACAGAGCAGCTCAAAGCCCAAATGGTGAGCGATCAACTGCGCTTCATGACCGTCGTCGAGCAGCGCTTCAAAAACTTCTTTCGCGCGGTTAAGCAACTGCCCGAAATCGTCTCCCTCGCTCAGGCGCATCAGTCGCACGCGCGAGCGCTCGGAAACAAGCCGAAGACGATCACTCAAATCCGGCAAAGCGCAGCGACTAGGATCAAGACCGAGTTGGAGTCCCGCCAGTTTGCCGCCCTCGGTCCAATCGAGCAGACCCTGCGCCGCCGACCAAGGAGCCGAACTGTCGAGCGAAATGCTGATCTCGGTCAGGTCGACACCGACGCTGAGCAAAGACCAATCCGGCGCTTCATCGACAATGAGCCGCAAGCCTTGAACGCCGCGACTGCAGTCTGTCTGCAAAGCACGGTTGGTCAGGCGCAGGTCACGGACGCGATGCTCATTGACCACCCGCCAAGGCGCCCCACCAAGTAAAGCGGCCCGCTCATAGGGGGTCAGACGCCCCTGAGTTGCCAGGGCATCGAGAGAGCTAGCGCGGCAGTTCGTATCCATATTTTTAACTGTTGTCCGTCAAACCTTCGAGCTCGCGCTCGTCGAAATAATCGAGCTTATGCAGAGGCATAACGGCCGCCGAAAGCACGTTAGAGAGATGCGCCGCGATGCGCTTATAAAAGCGGGTCAGCAGAACCAACACCGTCACAGCGCTTGGGTCTTTGTCGCATTTAGCGATGCGCAGCAGTTGTCGGTCGCAGCGTTTGCATAATTCGCGCGCCGTTTGAAGCAACTCAACCGCGGCATCAATCTCCCCGTGAGGTGACATCACCGGTAAAGTAGCCGCGAAGATTTCGTCGATCTCATCAGCGATGCTGCGCAACGTGGCCGACACATCGTCAGCCCCTAAATCGCGCTCATCGTAGTCGCGAAGCTCCGACAGGTTCTTACAATAATCACCGATGCGCTCGGCGTCTTTGACGACATGTAAAAGCAACACACAATTGTTCAAGTCCGTGCCCGTACCCATGGTGTTCATGGCGACCAATACCCGCCGACGAACCGAGCGCTCCAACTTGTTGACACGACGATCAGAGCGATAAAGCTCCTTGCGCTCATCAGCAGTTAAAGCCTGCTCCCAGACACCGCGCTTAGCATCTTTAAACATCGCCTGCGTACGCTCAAGCATCTCCATAAATTCGGCTTGGGCTTCAGCGAGCACGTCGTTGTCTTTGGTAAAAAGGGTCTTTAAGATATCGAGCATGGTCGCTCCTTTAAAAATACTGAGAAACGAAGAAAAGCAACGCCGGTAGACCGTAGAACATACCCACAATATAAGTGAATGCCCAACGTTTCGAGCGGTCGGCGACCAAAGCAAGGCGTTGTGCCATAGCGATAGGCAACTCGACGGCGCGCGGGATACTGTACAGCAAAGTGATGCCGCTAAGATTAAACAAGAGATGTACCAAGGCGATCTGCCGTGCCGCCAAAGCCGCATCTCCGGTCACCGCCACGGCGGCGATTAGAGCCGTGATGGTTGTGCCAATATTGGCTCCGAGGACCAAGGGCATGGTCTGGCGCAAAGTGATCAAACCCGCACCCGCTAGGGGCACCATCACCGAGGTGGTAATCGACGAACTTTGCGCCGCCACAGTGAGCACAGCGCCGGCAAACAGGCCGACCAGGATGCTCTTATCGAGGGCGTTGGAGAGGAGGCTTTGTACCTTATCAAGCACCAAGGTGCGCATCAGTTTTACGATTAATACAAGGCAGATGAAGATGATCACCAAACCGACGATCGCGAGGCCGACCTTTGCGGGGGTGCCGGGCTGTTCGAAGGCGCCGTTGACGACGCCCTTCACGACCTTGAAACAGTATTTTAAGCTGGCTTTAAAAGGGCTGTGAAACGTTTCAGTGCTGCCGGATTCAAACCAACCCGCGATGATAAAGCTGGATGTTTGTAAAAACCCAGTCATCAGTTCCAAGGGCAAAAGCACCAGAACAGCAAGGTAGTTAAAGAAGTCGTGACAGGTCGCAGCGGCAAAAGCGCGTCGGAATTCGGCACGGTTTCCCATATGCCCCAGCGCCGCGATGGTGCTCGTAACCGTCGTCCCGATGTTGGCGCCCATAATCATCGGAATGGCGATCTCGACGCCGAGCATACCGCCACCGACCAACCCCACCACCAACGAGGTGGTAACCGAAGAACTCTGCACCAAGGTGGTGGTGAGAATGCCAAGAATCAAGCCCATGAACGGGTTCGAGACCTGCCCCATCACCTCGGGCGAGATCACGCCGTCGCCCATGCTCTTGACGGCGCCGGAAAGCACCATGATGCCGACCAAGAAACAGTAGAGCAGGCCGATGAGGACACCGACGCGAAGCAGCGCTGACTGTTTGAGGGTTTCGCTCATGTTCATCCTTTAAGCTCGCCTTGGAAAAGCGACAAGGCCTCTCCCCAGGCGACCCCTCGGTCGCGCACAATCAAGCGACTCTCGCCCCTGAGAGCAAGCACAGATCGCAAAATCGCCAACCCGGCCGGTAAAACGTCGGCTCGACCACTCGGCAGGCCAAACTCTCGACAGCGCGTTGGCGCGTCTTGGCGCGCCAGGTCAGCAATCAAAGAATCGAGACTTTCAGCCTTTATTTCGCTGCCGTCGATGATTTCAGCATCATAACCTTTGAGGCCGAGGAGGCATTGAGCCGCGCTCACCGCGGTTCCGGCCACGGCCAGTAAGGGCATGGGTTCAAGCTGACGCAAAGCCTCGGGTAGCTGCTCGAAAGCGTCGGCGATGAAGGCGTCCACTCGCGCCCGGTCGCCAACCTGCCAAGGCGCCTCAAGCTGCAAACCTTGGTGCAAACGCACGCTGCCAATCGGCAAGCTAACACGGCCTTCAAGGCGCCCGTTTCGCCCCCAAGCGAACTCGCTCGAAGCACCACCAACGTCGACAACCAAAGCGGCTGACTCGTCGCGCCCTTCGATGGCGCTACAAAAACTTAAACGCGCTTCTTCTGCGCCGCTAATCGCTCGCAAGGGCAGACCGAACTCGGCGACTCTAGCGATTAGGTCTGCGCCATTTTTAGCCTCTCGCAAGGCTGCTGTCCCGACCCCTGAGAGCCTTTTAACACCAAACTCTCGCGCCAGTTCGACAAAGCCTCTCAAGGCTTCGGTGCTGCGCATGATGGAGGCAGGGCTCAAGCAAGCCGAAACATCGAGATCCTGAGCCAAGCGCGTAAAGGCGATCCGTGATGCAAGACGGACCAAGCGCCCCTCACGCCATTCGCTAATGAGCAGCACGCAACTGTTGCTTCCCACATCGATCGTCGCTACCCGTTCTTGCATGCTCAACTCCCGGCATGCGCTGTGCCGAAGAGCAGGGGAAGAAGCCAGCATCTTAGCTGTTGCTAAAAGATGTCGGGAAGGGGTCAAGAATGAGTTTCAGCCTGGGCGGTGACGACGACCAACCGGTCGCCGAGATCAATATCACCCCGATGGTTGATATCATGCTGGTGCTGCTCATCATCTTCATGGTGACAGGGCCGATGATGAAGCAGGGTGTCGATGTTAACCTCCCCGAAACGGCCTCGTCGCCCGTCTCCACCGATGACGATCGCTTGGTGCTAACCATGACCGCAAAGAGGCATTTTTTCTTAGGGAAAACACCTATTCCCGCAGATCAACTCGCCACGAAACTTGGTGCCAATACACGCATTAAAGAGGGCAAGGCGCTGTACTTGCACGCCGATGCCTCGCTTGGCTACGGCGAGGTGGTGGCGGTGATGGCGAGCCTACGCCAAGCTGGAGTGCGTCAACTCGGTCTGATCACAGACCCAGAGCCGCCCAAGCCATGATGCAGCCGCGCCCGGAAGAGCGCCCTAGGGGCCAAATTAAACGAGCCATGACCTGGAGTGTTGGCGCTCACCTTCTGATCGCCTCGGCGCTGCTTCTCGCTGGACAGTCGGCCCCCGCTAAACCTTTGCCCCATGCGATCATCGCGGAGTTGGTCGCACGAGGCGAGCCGAAGAAGAAAAAAGAACTTCCGCGCCGTGTACGCACCAAGAAGAAAAAGCGCAGCGGTGAGCGACGAGCCAAGCAACAAGCAAAAAAAACAAAGACCAGCGCCGACAGTGCCTTAAAGCGTCTCGAAACGATGGGTAGCGCCGAGGATGCCGACGATGCCCTGGCGCGACTCGGGACCCAGGACCAAACCGGCGACGAGCCAAGCAAAGCCAAAGGGCGGGTCGACGGCTCAGACCAAGGAACGCTCAGCGAAGGCGAACTGCTCAGTTTGCAAAACAATTACCTGAGCAAAGTCGGTCAAGCGATCAAGGCCGATGGAAATTATCGTATCTCCGACACCATCTCGAAGGCAGAACGCATGCACCTTAAAGCGGTGCTCTTTCTGCGTATCGGCGCCTCCGGGCAACTCCTCGAAGTCCGCCTCGAGAGCAGCTCGGGGCAAGCCCTCTTTGATCGAGACATCGTTGCGGCGGCGCGCTCGGCGCGCTACCCGGCGCCGCCCCAAAAAATCGCCGCACAACTAGCTGCCGGCGTTAGAGGAAGCTTTCGGCCATGATTCTCGCCCTCAGCCTAAGCCTGCTCGCCAGCGATTTCGAAGTCTCCGGCGCTACCGTTTCCGCCTACCCCATCGCCGTCGTCGAAGTTGCTGCTGCCGGCGAACTCGGGCTCGCTGCTGCTGCCCTTCGCAAGCGTATCGAGGCGATGCTCACGATGACCGGTATGTTTAAACTGCTGGACCGCTCTGGGTTTTTGGCCTCGCCGAGCGAAGGTGATAAGCGCAGCGAGATTAACTGGGGCGCATGGCAGAACATCGGCGCTCGCGGCCTGCTCAAGCTACACCTCACCAACAAAGGCGAGCAAACCGAAGTCGTTTGGAAGCTTTTCGACACCGGCGAGCCCGTTCGTTTGGCCCAGGGTCGAATTGTCACGCCAAACTCAAAAACTTCCTCCGCCGCGGTGCGCATCTGCGACGCCATCATCATGCATCTCAGCGGAGAGGCAGGGCCTTTCGCCAGCCGCATCCTCTTCGTGCGCCGCGAGGGGCGATCAAAAACCATCTGGAGCAGCGCCGCCGATGGCTCGGACCTTCAACGCGTCACCCCGACAGGAACGCTCAACATCCTGCCGGCATGGGGTGCCGGCGGACAAAGCATCTACTTCACGAGCTACGCTGGAGGACGGCCAGACCTCTACCTTTCCGGAACCCAAGGCGGATCCTGGAAGGCCATCTCCAAACGGCCCGGCCTCAATACCGGCGCGGTGCTCAGCCCCGGCAAAGTAAAGCTCGATGGCATCACTTACCCGCGCCTTCTGGCGCTCAGCTTGAGCAAAGACGGCAACGCTGAGGTCTACCTGATCAAACCGGACGGCAGCCTGGTCAAACGCCTAACCAACCACTGGGGTATCGACAGCTCACCGAGTTGGAGCCCCGATGCTCGCAAAATAGCCTTCGTCTCGAACCGCGGCGGCTCGCCGCAGATCTACACATATGACCTTGGCAGCCAGCAAACTCGGCGCATGACTTTTCAAGGGCGTTACAACCAGACCCCAGCCTGGTCACCGCGCGGCGACCTGATCGCCTTTACCGGCCGCGACGAGCGCAATGTCTTCGACTTGTTCACGGTGCACGCCGAGACCCAAGAAATAACGCGGCTGACTCAAAGCCAAGGCCATAACGAAGAACCGAGTTGGGCGCCGAACGGGCGCCTGATCGTCTTCACCTCGACGCGCAACGGCAAAGGTCCAAGACTCTATATTATGCGCGAAGACGGTCGCCACCACCGCTTGCTCAACCCTCAATTGGGCCAGGCTTTTACGCCGCGCTGGTCCGGTTTTATCGCTCCTTAAAAAAGCACTGCTAAACCTTTAACCCGCTCGGGACGTTTTCTGTTGCGAAGCCTCCGCGTGCGCGGACTGTGCTTCGCTGTGGGAGCGAGCGTGAACAATGGCCAAACTTAGCCTCGGACTCGATATCGGTTCGCACCAGGTCAAGCTGGTGGCACTATCTCAAAAAGGGCGTAAACTCAGGCTTGACCATGTGGGTATGATGCCGCTTCCGGCCGAAACCATCGTCGATGAAGAACTGCTCAATTCGGCAGCCCTGGTATCGACGCTGCGCGAGTTGCTAGCAAAGACGCAAGTTCGAAGACGTGAAACCGCCATCGCCCTTGGTGGTCGAGCCACGATCATCCGCCACATTCGTCTACCTGCGATGTCCGAAGCTGAACTCGAGGAGAGCCTGGCATGGGAAGCCAAGCAGTACATCCCCTTCGATCTCGATGAGGTGTACTTAGATTTCCACATGGGTAACATCGACCCCGAAACCGAACAGATGGATGTCATTTTGGTCGCCGCCAAGCGCACGGTGGTCGATGATTACTGCGCCGCTGTGCGCCTAGCGGGCCTTCGGCCTGTTGTGGTCGACACCCTGCCATTCGCAAGCGCCAACACCTATTGCCACGCCTACCCAGAGCATTTCGATGAGGTCGCTGCGGTAGTTGATCTCGGCGCTCACCTCTGCACCATTGCCGTCGTCCACCGAGGAGAGGTGCTTTACAGTCGCGCCCTAGAACAAGGCTCAGCAAAACTCACCGACGCCTTACAGCGCCAACTGGCCTTACCGTACGCCCAGGCAGAAGCTTTTAAGACCGGTGATGTTGGCGACGGCTTGGTACCGGCCGACGTACAGCGTGTGCTCGAAGAAGCCAGCGGCGAGATCGTCACCGAACTCCGCAGCTTGATCAACCACCACGCCGACCAAGGCGGCGTGGCGCTCGAACGCCTATTCCTGAGCGGCGGTGCAGCCAACTCGGATGCCCTATGCATGTCCATCGCCAGAGAAGTCGGGCTCGATGCTGCTCGCATAGACCCTTTTCGCTCCATCGCCAGCATGCATCGCGGAGTCGATAAAGCGGCCTTAGCGAGCATCGGTTGCCAGGGCTCCATCGCTTTTGGCTTGGCGCAACGCAGCACACTTGATCGCTTGCAGGCGAGCAAGGACCGTAAATGATTCGCATTAACCTGCTGCCGATTCGCGAAGAGGCGCGGCAACGCGCCCTAAAACAGCAACTCATGCTGCTGGTGCTTGTGTTGGTAGCGGAGGTCTTAGCGCTATCCGGTTGGTACGCTTCAGTGGCTGATGTCGTGCGCAGCAAACAGAGTATTTTGCGCCAAGAGCAAGAGACTTCGGCCGAACTGCAACGCGAAGCAGGCAGTTTGGAAAAGCTGCGTAAAGAGGAAGAAAAGCTAGCGTCCAAAGCTGAGATCGTCGAGATTATCGACAAACTCAAGGCGGACCCGGCAAAGGTGATGCTCGTGATGGCGCGCAATATTCCTAATCGCGTCTGGCTTACCGGCTTCTCCTTTTATCCGATCGCACAGCCCCTCGGGCTGCGCGACCCGGTGCTCAAAGGTGGCGAGCGCGTGACGATGGATATGCTACCCAAGCTAGCTGAGCCGATCTTTGCGGTCGGAGTCCAAGGTTTCGCCATGGGCCCAAGCGACGTCACCGACTTTGCCAAAAATATGAAGGGGAGCAGCCTATTTGACCATGTCGAGTTCGGCGAGGTCAAAGAGGTGCTTTATAAAGAGGCCGAGATCCCTGTTCAGAGTTTTCGTTTGTACGCGCGAATTAGTGGCTGGAAACCGGCTGACATCGGCGGTTCTAAAAAGAAAAAGAGCAAACGATGAATGGCCTACAAAAACTGACTGAGGCATGGGGCGCCACGGCTCAAAAGCAGCGTTTGCTCATTGGCATCTTCGCTCCAGTAGCGGTCTTCGCTATCTTCTACTTTGTTGCCCTGAGCGGTGTCGAAGGCGACCTCACAGAGGTCGTCTCTGCGATTGATAAGGAAAAGCGTAATCAAGCCGATCTGCAAGTCGAAATTCACAATCGCCATGTGCTCGAGCAGGAATTCAAGCTCAAACAGGCTAAAGTCGCCGAAGTTGAGCGTCAAATCCCCATGGAAGCCGACCCCGGCGATCTGCTCGACAAAGTCTACGAAGAGGCTAGCGCATCGCGTTTGGACTTGCGCGTTTTCCGGCCTGAGGCCGAACTTCGCGTAAAAGAGATGGCCTTTATCATCAACCGCGCTGACTTTGCTGGAGGCTATCATTCCGTCGGTGAATTCCTGGATCGAATCAGCCATCTTGAGCGATTGATCAAAGTGCTGGCCATCCATTTCAAGGTCGACATGTCGATGGCCGCTAAAAACGAAGAACGAATCAGCAACCAGCTCGTTGGCTCGGCGACTATCGCCGCCTTTCGCCTCCTCAAAGACGAGGAGATCGAAAGCCTGACCCGCAACAAGAAAAGAAGGGGAGGGAATAGATGATACGTCACCTATGGTTACTCTTACTTCCCTTAGCGATGCTTGGCTGCGGCGATGAGAAAGGGCAGTCTTCTTCGGGCAAAGCCGGCTCGAAAAGCGAAGCACCAACGAAAAGGATCGACGCAAGCGCTCCGAAAACAGAAACTAGCGAAGAGGCTTTTGTCTACCGAGCCGACGGTGTGAGAGACCCGTTTCAAGCTTATATCGTCACCATGAACGACGATGAAAAAGATATAAAATGCCCCCTATGCCTGCCGCTATCCAACCTCAGTTTTACCGGTGTGGTCACAGGAATCGCTTCGCCTGTAGGGCTCGTCGAAACGCGAGATGGAGTTGGCTACTTTGTTCGCAGGGGCTCAGAACTAGGCGCTAATGGCGGGCGAATTATCGATATTCGCGAGGGCGTCATCTTATTACGCGAACGTTTTCAAGACCAACTCGGCCGCATCTCGGTGGTGGACCGTAGCCTGCGTATTCGCAGCGACGACCCGATGGTTAGCGATCCGCGCTCAAATGAACTCATTGAAACTTCTGACCCTCGTCCAGCGAATGTACAAAACGACATTCCCGAAGAGGAACGCATAAAGAAAACCTCCGGACCGGCCGATGAACTCTAAAGGGGGTAATTTTGGTGCTTTATAATACAGGCAGTCTCGCACTGGCGCTCATGCTCACGGGGCTCAGCGCTAACGCTTCGGCGAACCCAGTTTACGATCGTTTTAACTGGTCTAGCGGCCAAGGTTCTGCACATCTCTTGGGAGGCGTGGCTGTAATTGAAGAAGGCGGTGCGTTGCGCATCGTCGTGCGCGGCAACGACGCCTTTAAGCGCGTCGGTCTGATGCGACTAAAAAACCCACAACGCTTGATCATCGACCTGCCGGGCGTTCGTCGGCCACGGCGCGTGAAAGCCGTGGTGAAGGCAGGGAAATTGGCGAGCGGTGTGCGTATGAGTCGCAACGGTGGGGTACTGCGCATCGTTGTCGACCTCAACGAATCTGCCTGGTCCCACAAGCCTCCCAAATCACTCGGTAACGGGTTTGAGGTCCTTTTGAGGCGCCCGAAAGCCGTTGCCAAAGCGCCGAAAAACGTAACGCCAGCAGTCAAGCTCATGCCCATAAACCTGGTCGATGCACGCCTTGTGGATCATGGCGGGTTCGTGCGCGCCACCCTAGCCTTTGATGGCGATGCGCGCTTTAACCGCGACCCGAACGAAGGTAGCCTACGGGCTCTGCGTATTACCAACTGCTCCATGGCCAATCGCCTCATTCAAGGGCAGGACCTCAACTCTGCCCGCGCGCCGCTGCACAGCCTATCGACCTTTCGCGACCCCAAGAGTCCTCAACAATGCCGGGTCTTAATCGACATAGCCCAAGGTGCCGAAGACGCGGTCTGGACCCAAGGAAAGCAGCTGTTTTGGGATGTCCGATTCGCTCCTAAAGTCGCCAAACGCGTCGCCGCCGAAGAAGACGATACCGAAGTCGAAGAAGCAGCCGAAGAGTTTGAAGACGATCCGGCCTCGGACACGGGCGAGGTCGAGGATGAAGAAGGTGAGGACGACGAAGAGGGCGAATTCGAAGACGACGAGGACGACGAAGAGGGCGAATTCGAAGACGACGAGGACGACGAAGAGGGCGAAT
>JAPKCE010000505.1 GCA_028823075.1 Myxococcota bacterium | reverse complement strand
CCGGTGAAGCTTGTGATGATGGTAACCGCATCGAAACCGATGCCTGCACGAGCGCTTGCGTCGCAGCCCGCTGCGGCGACGGTATTCAACGCCAAGATTTAGAGCTTGGCGCCGAAGGTTACGAGGCCTGCGACGATGGTAATCAAATCAACGGCGATTCATGCAGCAACAATTGCGACAACCCTCTTGGCTCCACGTCGCAAAACCCGGGCAGTCATTGCAAAGCTATTTTGGAAAGCGGGCATTCGACTGGCGACGGCGCCTATTATATTCAGCCTAGCGACCAGAGTCCGGTTGTGCGCGTGTTTTGCGATATGGAGACCGATGGTGGCGGCTGGACGCTCGCTTATAAACTTAATGCGCTAACTCAAGATCAATACCGAACGGAATCGCTTAACCGAGGCGCGCTCGACAGTATTCAAAATACTTCGTTGGCGAAACTTTCCGATGCCGAGATCAACGCGATTGGCGCCACATCATTTTGGAACCTTTGTGGGCGCCGGCAAACCATCTACCGCCGCAATCTTAACACCTCTTGGTATTCCAATCATGGGGTCAATTCTTCCTGCTCATACAACCGAGGGTTTTGGTCGGGAGCCAAAAGCGATCACGCTGCCGACTGGAGCACGCCAAGCAATACTTATCAGGCCTGTGGCGGCGCTCAGTGGGGAGGCCGAGGATGGGGCGTTTTATCGGGTATTTTCGTCGGCGCCGGCGTGCACATGGGCTGTTATACAGGCGCCCAAACGACAGCGGCGCCTGAAAAATATAATGCAATGCCTGGCGCCGCCGCATCTGAGTGGCATCAACATGGGTTCGTGCTCATTCGATAAATGTTGATTGCCGCCAACTCACGCCGAATTCTTCCCCGCTTGACCAAGCGACTAGAACGCGTTTCATTCGAGCCCCGAAATTGGAGCTGTTATGCCTCTTGGTCAACTCGACGATAAAGCTCAGCGCATCTTGAGGGCCGCCTTCGAGCTCGCCGAAGAAGGTGGCTTTGAGGCCGTTCGCCTGCGCGACGTCGCGCAGCGAGCCGAAGTCGCTCTCGGCACGCTCTACAATCGGTTTTCGAGCAAAGAAGAGATGCTGGTGACCGCCCTCGACGAGAGCACCAAAACTTTTGCGGTGCTTGTCGAAGCGTTGGAGAGCAGAGCGCCAACAGCCGCCGCTCGCGTCAGTGAACTTTTAGTGCTCAAAGCGCGCGCCTTGTTCAATCGCCCCAACTTCGGACGCGCCGTGATGCGCGCCGCAGCCGGTGGTGGCCCCGAGGTCACCAGCCGTATTTATAGCCATCAAAGCACCATTTCAAAACTGCTGCTGGTGCGTATCCGCGGCCATGTCAGTGGGACCCCGCCGACCAAGGACGAGGCAGAAACTTGCCATCTTTTACAGCAGATTAGCTTTGCCTGTCTGCTTGCCTGGAGCAACGGAATGCGCAGTGAAGATGAGGTGATCAGCGATCTACAGGCGGCAGCCCAGCGCCTTGTGAGGAAAGACTAATGGCGATGCTCGAAGGTAAAGTAGCGATTATTACTGGGGCTGCGTCCGGTATGGGCCGAGCGATGGCCCGCCGATTCGCCGCCGAGGGTGCCAAGTTGCTGCTCGCCGATCTGCAAGTCGATAAGCTTGAAGCGGTGGTCGCTAAACTCAAAGATGCTGGTCACGAGGTGATCAGTGAATCTGTCGACGTCTGTAAAACCGCCGATGTGGATCGCATGATCGATCGGGTTCTCAACGAGTTTGGCGGCCTGCATGTTCTCTGCAATAACGCCGGTATTTTGGATAATTTAACCCCGCTTCACGATACTGATGAGGAGATGTGGGACCGGCTAATGGCGGTTAACGCCAAGGGTCCTTATTTGGCCAGCCGTCGTGCCGTCGCCCATATGAAGGACAGCGGCGGTGGCTCCATCGTCAACACTGCCTCGGCAGCCGGGACTTGCGGCGGGCGCGGCGGCGCCGCTTACACGGCGTCAAAACATGCCCTGGTCGGCCTGACGCGTTCCACCGCTTGGTTTTATGGCCCCCACAACATCCGCTGCAACGCCATCTGTCCCGGCGCAGTGATGACCGCAATGGCTTCGAGTTTTACGCCTCACGCTGAGGGGTTTGAGCGTTATTCCAAATACTTTCCGACCGTCCCGCCTTTTGGGAAAGCCGCTGATATCGGAGATGTAGCGACCTTTCTCGCAAGCGATGAGGCGCGCTATGTCAACGGCGCCATCATTCCCGTCGATGGCGGCTGGGTGGCGTATTGATTCGCAAACTAGAACATGTTCTAG
>JAPKCE010000504.1 GCA_028823075.1 Myxococcota bacterium | reverse complement strand
AAATCCCCATGCTCGATTGATTGAGCAAGCCCCTTACAGCGGCCGCCTTTTGCTTACGGGCATCGGCGCTCTATACCACGAAGCCGAGGCGCAACCGCTCGACGATGCCTGGCTGCTGCTTAACGATGGCAACGTCGAAGCGCTGGGCTCGGGCGAGCCCCCGAGGTTAGACGCCGCGCAAAAGCATCTTGATGGCGGAATGGTCATGCCGGCGCCGCTCGACAGTCACACCCACCTTCTCTTTGGTGGCGATCGTAGCGAAGAATTCGCGAGTCGTGCTCGGGGCGAATCCTACGAAGCTCGATTAGCGGCGGGGGGCGGCATTCATTCCACCGTGTTGTCGACGAGCCAAAGCAGTGATGAAAAGCTGTTGGCGAATGCGATGAAACGCATCGAGGCCTGCCAGCAGCTCGGCGTCGGCGGCATCGAAATCAAAACCGGCTACGGACTAAGTTTAGAGGCTGAGCAACGCCTTATGGGCCTGTTACAAACCCTTCGGAACCAGTCGGAACTCCCTATTTTCCCTACTCTGTTAGTGCACGTACCACCCAAATGCACGAGCGCTGCTCAAACTGTCGAGAGAGCCTGCCAACAACTCATTCCTCAAGCTAGCGAGCTCGGGTTTGGTTTCGATGTCTTTATCGAAAAGGGTGCTTTTAGTGCTGAAGAAGCTGAACCGATGCTTGCTGAAGCAGCCCGCCGCGGCATGCGTATTCATGTACACGCCGATCAACTCAGTGCTAGCGGCGCCGCCGGCCTAGCGAGTAAGTACGGCGCAAGGTCGGCCGAACACCTCGAGTTTGCCAGCGACAAAGACCTCCGAGCCATGGCCGATGCAGGAGTCGCTGCCAATCTACTCCCTGGCGCCTGGCTGCAAACGGGATGCGCTAAAAAGCCGCCTATAGAAGCCATGCGTCAAGTCGGTATCCGCATGGCAGTTTCAACGGATCTGAATCCAGGGTCGTCGTATGTCTACGACCTCATCCTCGCTGCCTCACTGGCGGTCTCGGCCTTTGGACTCACCGTCGACGAAGCCTTCCGAGGCATCACAAGCGTGCCGTCGAGCCTGCTCAACGCACCGCAACTCGGGCATCTCCAGCCTGGCAGTAAGGCTCGACCTCTGTGGATGCCGCTCCCAAATGTAGCAGCTTTGTTTCAGCGTCTCGGTGCGCCTCGAACCGGCTACCAATTTGTAGCTCTGAAAAATGCTCGATGATTACCGCCCATAAAGCGCAACGCATCTTTGGCTATGGCGAAGACCATGCGCCGGGATTTTTGCGCGTCGACGCCCAAGGTGAAATCGTCGAGATAGCGCAGAGCGCTCAACCCGGCGACCAACTCATCGACCACGGAAAAAGCGCTCTTCTTCCGGGGGGCGTCAATGTCCACAACCACAGCTTTCAATCCCTGCTGCGCGGCCTAGGTGATGA
This sequence comes from Myxococcota bacterium, assembly GCA_028823075.1. Classification (GTDB taxonomy): domain Bacteria; phylum Myxococcota; class UBA4151; order UBA4151; family UBA4151; genus CACGMS01. Next base: position 856 of record JAPKCE010000504.1, on the reverse strand, counting down.
CTTACCGTTTTTAGAATGGCGCGCCCGAGGGCTTTACAAATACGCTGCTGATCTGGGGCCGGAAGCCATCCACCTCGGGGCTACCCTTGCCTTTGCCGAGATGCTGCGCAGCGGGACCACGACCGTCTGCGATTTCTTCTACGTGCATGCGGGCGGCTTAGACAACGACCGAGCCGTACTGCGCGCCGCAGATGAACTCGGTATTCGCTGCGTGATGGCACGCACGATGTACGATTGGGACGGCGCTCCGGCTTCCTTTCGAGAAACGGTCGACGAGGCGGTTCGACGCGCCCAGGACCTCCATGACGAAACGAGTAACTCGCCCCTGCTAAGTATCCAACCGGCGCCCCACAGCCTTCACGGGGCCAGCGCCGACATGATCCGCGCCGGTGTCGCCTTGGCTAAAGACTGGGATAGCCCATGTCACACTCATCTTGCCGAAGAGAGCTACCAACGAGACGAAGCTTTAGAGCAATGGGGCTGTGGTCCAGCCGAATATTTCGCCAGCCTCGGAGCACTCAACGAGCGCAGTGTCTTGGTCCATGCCATCTGGCTGGCAGGTGATGAGTTACGGGCTATCGCCGAAGCCGGAGCCAGCATCGCCCATTGCCCGGCGAGCAATATGTTTCTCGGTGATGGGGTAACGCCTATCCTAGACTATCTGAAACAAGGCTTGAACGTAGGATTGGGTACCGACGGCGGATGCACCAACAGTCGCCATAGCATCTACGATGAATGCCGCTCGGCCGTTCAACTCCAAAAAGTCCACAACACAGACGGCGCAGCTATGACGGCAGAAACGGCCTTTGCGTTAGGAACCGAACACGGCGGGCGCTTGCTTCGCTTACCTGTAGGT
>JAPKCE010000035.1 GCA_028823075.1 Myxococcota bacterium | reverse complement strand
TTCGTTTGACCGATGACGATGAGCTCGTCGTCGAGCATCACAAAATAAGCGAGGCTTTGCGCTCTCAGCTTGAAGAGGCGGTGCGCGTTTGCCCGCGCTGCGCTCTTTATCTCGAGGGTTGAGCCCTAAACCGTGTTGGCAGAGCCCATGACCTGGCCCGCGTCGACCAAGGTGCCGCCCTTGTAATTAAGTCGTTTAAAAGACCCTCCGCTGGGGTATTCCATGACTTTGCTCAGGCCGGTATCATCGAGCCCGTTCACCACGCGAGTGAGGCGCGGGACGATCAGGTTGTCCAGATTCTTGCGGTCGTTGTCGATGACCAACCAACGCCTGCCGAGTTTTTCGCAAGTCGCCGCGGTGGTTCCCGAACCGGCGAAGGGATCGAGCACCAAGTCCCCGGGTTGCGTACACATCGACAGGATGCGCCGTACGAGTCGTTCCGGCTTTTTACCCTCTGCGAATTTAGCCTCGCCTTCATAGCCGACGCCATGAAAGGGTATATCGATCCATAAGTTGGTGAGCTTTTTCGTGGGTACCATACGCCCGTCGACCTCGTTCAGTTTGGTCGCATAAAAGGCCAGTTGTCGGCCCCCGACCATGTAGATGTCGGAGTAATCCTTTCGCTCTAAGCGCATCATCGTTTTGGGTTTCTTATGACTCGCTTGGCCGAGTTTAACCACCGCCGAGCCGGCGCGCTGATTGACTCGAGTGCTCTGAAACACGGCGGCCGCGTTTTTGAGCGCGTAATCTGCCATGTGTTGTTCGAAGTTGAGACCCATCTTCTCCCGCGCCTGACGCACGCTGCGGTAGCCCATCATCTTGGCGAGATGACGCGGTAAGCTGTCCGTTTTCCATTTGCCATAGGGCGCTTCGGGGTTGAGCACGATGCTGCGGTAAGCGCTGTCGTAACCCGCTTCGACGAACTGCGGATAATAAGTGAAGCTCTTACGGTCTTTGGTGTAGATGAGCAGGTATTCGGTCTGATTAAAGGGCAGCGGGTTGATGGAGCGCAGGCCCGAGGGGTCGGCCGTTTTAAGGATGACCATGTTGAGAAAGTTTTTGTTACCGAAGATCTCATCGGCGAGCAGGCGAACATTGGCCAGATGGGCGTCGTCGGCGTGGATAAATGCGGCGCCGCTGTCGCTCAAAGCTGCACGGCAAGCTTCAATCCGCGGGCGCAAAAATGTCTGCCAGTCACCATCCGCGCTTTTAAGCGCCTCTTTAGGGAAGGCGTAAGGCGGGTCGACGATCACGCATTGCACTTTACCTTTGATCTCATCGGCCAGGGCGCCGAGGATGCTCAGGTTATCACCTTGAATCGCAAGGTTTTGTTCGATGATTGACGAAGAGGTTGATTTTGCTGTTTGTGACATAAATGAGAGAGCCTATTTGTTGGTCGTTCGTGCTCCTTAGCCTGGCTTTGGATTGCTTTGCCAGCCGGACTCTGCAGATTTAAGGTCAAGAGCGACGTCTTCGATCATATCCTCTTGACCCCCCACGGTTTTTCTTTTTCCTAGCTCCACTAAAATGTCTCGAGCCTGAAGCCCGTACTTGGCTGCGGCGCGTTCGGCGAAGAGCAAAAAGCTCGAATAAACACCGGCGTAACCAAGCACCAAAGAGTTCCGGTCGACACGCACTGTATGGGCCGGGGGGCGTTGCATTAAGGGGAGAACTAAATCCTCGGCGACATCCATTATGGCGTAGAGATCACAGCCATGACGGGCGCCCATGCGCTCGAGTACAGCAACTAGAACTTCGAGCGGTGTGTTGCCCGCACCAGCGCCCATGCCAGCGGCGCTTCCATCGATGCGCAGGGCACCGGCCTCGATCGCAGCGAGGGAGTTAGCGACGCCCATCGCCATATTGTGATGCCCGTGGAATCCGACACCGGTTTCAGGTCGCAACCCTGCGCGCAGGGCGCCTATGCGCGCGGTCACGTCAGCGGGCAGCATATAGCCTGCGGAATCCGTGCAATAGATCGTGCTCGCCCCTTCGCCTTCCATAATCTTTGCCTGCACCAGCAGGTCTTCGGGGCTGATCATATGTGCCATCATCAAGAAACCAACCGTATCGACACCCAGCGCCCTACTCATGCCGAGGTGCTGGCCCGAGACGTCGGCTTCGCTGCAATGGGTGGCGACTCGCAGGCAGCTCACTCCGCAATCGACAGCCATTTTTAAGTGATCGACGGTGCCAATGCCCGGTAGAGTCAAAGCAGATATTTTGGCCTGCTTCATTTTGGGTACGACGGCGCGCAGGTATTCCTCATCGCTGTGCGCTGGGAATCCGTAGTTGATGGAAGCGCCGCCAAGCCCATCGCCATGAGTCACCTCGATCAGAGGGATGCCAGCTTGATCGAGCCCGCAAGCGATGGCTACCATCTCATCGAGGCTGATCTGATGCTGTTTGGCGTGCATGCCATCGCGCAGGCAGTTGTCATGTAGGATAACCTTTTTGCCCAAGATGTTCATGCTTTTGCTCCTTGAGCCAGGCGCCGCTCGGCGATTAACTCACCGGTGCGCAACGCCGCGGCCGTCATGATGTCGAGGTTGCCGGCGTACTTTGGCAAAAAGTCCCCTAAACCGGTGACCTCCATATACACTGAAACCCGGTAACGGCCGTCGCCAAGGGCTTCGAAAACCGGTCCGTTTTTGAGCAGGTAGCCGGGAACATAGGTTTGCACCTCGGCGACCATCGAATGGATCGATGCGGTGATCTCGTCCTCTTTAGGGAGGTCGTCGATGATGCAATGAATGGTGTCGCGCATCATGATCGGTGGGTCGGCCGGGTTGATGACGATGATCGCTTTTCCGCGGGTAGCACCACCAACCTTTTCAATCCCTGCTGCTGTGGTGCGCGTAAATTCATCGATGTTGTTGCGCGTTCCCGGGCCGATGGAGAGCGAGGCGACGGTGGCGATGATCTCGCCGTAACTCACCGGTTGAACGCGGTTGACCGCAGCGACCATGGGAATGGTGGCCTGTCCGCCGCAAGTGACCATGTTGACGTTGTCGTTGCCCGCGGCGACCTGCTCAGCGAGGTTAACCGGTGGGATGCAATAAGCTCCGATGGCTGCCGGGGTCAGATCGATGAAGTTGATCCCATAGCCTTTTAGAGCTTCGTAATTGGCGGCGTGAACTTTGGCAGAGGTGGCATCAAAGACCAGATCGATCTGCTCGGCGCCGCCCGAGTCGATGAGCCCGGAGACGCCTTTATCGGTGGTCTTTATACCCAACTCAGCGGCGCGTTTGAGCCCCGCCGAATTGGCATCAATTCCGACCATCCAAAGGGGCTCAACATGCTCGGAGCGCAGCATTTTGTAGAGCAAGTCCGTACCGATATTACCGGGACCAATGATCGCCGCTTTGAGTTTGGTCAAAGGAAAGCTCCTAAGGCATTAAAACGATGTCTTCTGGGGTTCGGGGGAGTAACTTACGATGTTCAAAGGTGTAACTAGCGATGCCCGTGATGCTCATAAAAGCGACGCCGGTTTGGCGCGCGAAGAGGTCGCCAGCGGTGAGGTTTCGAACCATCACGTCGTCTAGCCAGAGCCCGGTGAAGATCTCGATCTGCCCGAAATCGTTATCGGGTCCATCGGGGTTTGGATTCATAATGGCGACGTTCTCGACCCGCACTAAAGCGCCTTCGAGGGCTTCGGCGCGAGCGCCGCCGTCGGCGAGTTCTGCTGCGCTCACGCTAACCGCGTCCGGGAGCGCAACCGGTCCGCCTGCGAGAACGCTAACCTGAGCGTCTTTGATTTCGCTAAGCCCGTGGAATTCAACATAGGTTCCTTGCACATCGACCGGCGCACCGATGGTCCATTCCGCCGGGCTGTCACCATTGTTGTAGACGTAAATCCCCTGGGTTGCGCCACTGCCTTGGGCGATCCAAAAGCCGCGGGTTTGCGACACGGCGGTAATCACCGCGCCGCGAATCAGCACGGAACTGTCAAGCGCCACGTCGCCTGCTTTGATCGTCGCTATGGTCGTTTCAGCGGCCGGGCATTGGGTGTCGCCGGGGTTGGCGTCGTTGGGGCAGGCATCGCAAACATCGCCATGCCCGTCCGAATCGCCATCGGCCTGGTCGGCATTCGCTATCATCGGGCAGTTATCTTGCGAGTCGCCAACACCGTCTTCGTCGCGATCGCGAGCATCAGGGCAGGGGGGTTCACCGGCAGCAAAGGGACAAACATCGCAAGCATCGCCAAAGCCATCAGCGTCGAGGTCGGGCTGTGCGCCGTTGTGCATGGGGCGGATCGGGTTGAAAAGGTTCGGGCAGTTATCGTCAGCGTTGGCAATGCCGTCGCCATCTTGGTCATCGGCGCTGGGCAGCCCGGTATAGGCATTCGAATCGCCGAAACGGTCCGACTCGCGACGCATCGGTTCGCAGGTCGGCTCGTCGGCGGGAACTTCAGCGCAATCGAAAATCGGATACAACATGGTGCCGCTGCCGGTGAGTTCAGCAAAGCTTTTACCGGTCTCAGCGCGGGCGCAAACCTGTTTGACCTCGCCGCAAACTTCGATGCTATCGCAAGCGTTGTTCAAAGCGCCAACGAGAAGTGCATCGCCGCTTAGAGGCTGGCCTGACCGCAAGGTCAGCAGCACATCTTTGACCTGCCCGTAAACGACGCTGGCGTAGCCGCCCCCGCGACGGCGCAGTAGAGTAACATCGGCCTCTAAACCGACAGCTAAGTTACCGATGGAGGCCTGCAGGCCCAGGGCTTTGGCGGCGTCGATGGTGACCATGCGCCAAAGGTCTTGCTCGCTCAGGGCAGCGCCCCAATAGCGCTCATTGAATTGAGCTGCGCAGGCCAATTCGCGCAGCACGTTCATGGAGCCGGATTGCACCCAGTCAGTTCCCAAGGCTACCGGGATACCCAAGCGTTTAAAGAGCGGCACGTCGGCGGTGTCTCCGTAGAGGGAGATGTTGGAGCGCGGCGACCAGATGAGCTTCATGCCGCGCAAGGCCATCAAATCGATGTCTTCGGTGGTCAGGCCGATGCCGTGAATGAGCGCCGAGTTGGCGCCAAGAACATTGATGGACCCGCTTTGGTCGGTACCGGTCATGCAGGCGAATTCGTTCTGGGCTTCGCCGTCGATTCCTTCGGCGACATGAGGCGTGAAGGCGCGCTTGTTGGGGGCATTGAGCAGACGGCTTTGGTCGAGCGCCGCGTAACCGCAGGAACCGTCTTCAACACTGCCGCTAGAATCGCCAAGGGGGAACGTCTCATAGGCTACGGGTTCTTGGCTAAGGCCTTCGTCCAGGTCGCCGCGATCGACGTTGCGCAAAAATCCGCTTGCGCCGCCAGAGCCGTTAATCGAGGTGGCGCCGGCAAGGGCAAAGCGGATCTCGCCGAGTTGCTGGTCTTCGCTGCTAGCGCGTCCGCCTTCGATGCGTACGCGCGGGTGACCTCGACGTCCTTTTCGCCAATCGTGGCGATGGCGCCAGCGCTGGTCTGGGTCCACGTCGTTGGCGCTTGCGACCCAGGGTTTGCCGTTGATAAAGCCGATATGGTCATGGGCGTTGATCAAACCTGGGCTCACCACCACATCGGGGCAGCTGACGGTCTTGGCGTTTTGAGCCTGAGCTGCACAGTCGCAGCCAATACAGGCGATTTTGCCGTTGTTGTCGATGAGTAACCAGCCATCTTCCAAGACGCCGTCTTCGAGCAGTAAGTCGCCGCCGATGAGCAGCGAATCGCCGCTGCCTTCGATCAAACAGTCTTGACCCGCAGCCGCAGCGGGCAGTGGAGTTTCACAGCTTTGCGTGGGTTCAGGACCCGAATCCCGAGGTGGCTGTCCGGCATCAGTGGTCGAGTTTCCGGCATCGGCTCCCGGTTCGCCGCCTGGCTCAGACATGGGACAAGCTGCAAGCAGCAGACTCAAGGGTAAGACGTAACGCATGTTGATTTGCTCCGCTAAGGATGGGCGGCTGTTTAGAGCAGGCGAGGGTCGGACGCCAGGATTAGGTGAAACGCAGCTGACACGAGCCCAAGCCCGAGATCTCCAAGCGCATTTCATCACCGGCCTCGACGGGCTCCAGTGGCACCCAGGACCCTGACAGGATTAAGTCTCCGGCCTTGAGTTTGATGCCGTACTTCCCCAAAGTATTAGCTAGCCAAGCTACGCATTTTACCGGTGACCCCAGCGCCGCGCTCCCGAGCCCCTCGCTGAGCAACTCACCGTTCTTAAAAACCTTCATCTGCAGCTTGGGGAAATCGAGTCCTTCGGGACTGCAAGGCTCGCCGAGGGCATACAGGCCGCAACTTGCGTTGTCTGCGATGGTGTCTTGAATCTTGATCTTCCAGTCAGCGATGCGCGAATCGACCACCTCAAAGCAAGGGATCACGCTCTGGGTAGCCGCCAGCACATCGGCGTCGCTAACACCGGGCCCGCAAAGGTCTTCCTTCAGCATAAAGGCCAATTCCCCTTCGGCGCGCGGCGCGACGAGATGTTGAGAGATCGGCATTTCGTTTTCAAAAAGCATCGAATCGAACAAAAATCCGAAATCGGGCTGGTTGACCCCAAGCATGCTTTGAACCGCGTAACTGGTGACGCCGATTTTTTTGCCTACCTCTTTATCGCCGCGGGCGCTGCGCAAGTCGCGCAGACGCAAGTTGACCGCATAGGCATCGTCGATGCTCATGTCGGGAAAACGCTCGGTGAGCGGGCTGGTCGTTCGGAGGTTTTGCAAACAGGACCAAAGTTCATCGCCGAGGGCATCGGTTTGAGAGCGTGAAAGAGGCATTATTTTTCCTTTAGAAAATCGCTGGTCATGCGATTAAATATCTTCTGTTTTTCTACCATCACCCAATGTCCACAGCGTGAAAACCGAACCATGCGAATATCACCAATTTTCTCTGCCAAGGTCTGTGCTCCTGACACCGGGCAGAACTGATCGTCGTTGCCCCAAAAACCCAATACCGGGCAGTTGATCTGATGCAGTTCGTCGCTCTGGTTCGGCACGCGGCTGGTGGAAAAGACTGCCTGTGGCTGAGTCTCGGCGATGCTCATGCGTTGCTGCAACAAGTTTTCCGAGATGATGGCCGGCTCAAACAATTGTTTGGAAAAGACTTTGCGCATCGAGCTCAGGTTTAGGCCTTCGGGGTCGAAGATAGCACGCAGCATGCTGCGGATGCCCTTCATGCCCATATAGACTTCTCGCGCCTCGAGTCCGCCGGGCGCCATAAGCACCATGCGCTTAACACGTTCGGGGTGATCGATGGCGATGCGAATGCAGATGGCGCCGCCGAGCGAGTTGCCGATCAGATGAAACGCTTTGAGTTCGAGGGCGTCGGCGAAAGCGAGCAGCCCGTCGGTGAGAAATTGCAAACTGTATTCGGCGTCCGCCGGTTTGGATGAATGGCCGTAGCCGATCAGATCGGGCACGAGGCATCGAAAACCTTCGTCGGCGAGTTCCTTAAAGTTACCTTGAAAATTCGACCACCCACTGCCGCCCGGGCCGCTGCCATGAACAAAGATAACCGGTGGACCTTCGCCCGCTTCGTGGTAATGCATCTGCAAATTTTCGCCGATGCTCAAGGTTTTGCCGTGGGGCACTTCGGGGCTTGTTTGCAATTTTAGCTCTTTCGTCTCGGGGCCAAAACAATGGGCGGGTGGTGACCCCAATCCGAGATGCGATCGAAGGCATCCGGGCGGTGGGTGGCCGGTTCGATAATCCTTCCGCCCCAGCCAAATTCAAACTGAAAACCTGAGGGGGTCATCGCATAGAATGAGAACATCTGATCGTTGGGGTGGCGGCCCAGGGTGTTCATGATCGGCAACCTCGCTTTGATGCAGCGATCGTAGGCGCGCCCCACTTCGTCCATGTTCTGAGCTTCGAGCAAAAAGTGGTGAATGTTTTTTTCCAAGCGGCCGCCAACCGCCAAACTGTGATGGCGTTTGTTGGTGTGGAAAAATGCTAAATTCACGTCAAAGCCATAGATTTCGCAGGCGATACGGTCGGAGAAGCCAAAGCCTAAAGTCTCTTGGTAAAACGCCTCGCTCTTAGCTTGGTCGCGGCTGGTCACAACCAGGTGCCCGAGCCCGAGTTCTTCGCCGACAAAGCCTCCTGGGACCTGTGTCGACTCAAAATCCTCAGCGGCGCTTTGGTGTCCGAGCGCCAATTCGCAGGCGATCCCGGCTGGGTCGTGAAACAGCAACAGTCGCTCAACACCGCGCTCTTGGCGCAGGCTTTCACTGGCAAGTTGCGGTTGCGCCCCCGATTTTTCTAATCGTTTTTGCAGCGCATTAAAACTGTCCGAATCCGCAGCTTGCCAGCCGATGAGTTGAAGATCGTCGGCCGAGCTTTGGCGAATGCGAAAGCGTCGCTGATGGGAATCGAGTCGCAGGTCAAAACCGTCATCAAAGCGTTCGCTTATCTGTAGACCTAAGACCTCCACCGCAAAGCGTTCCCAGTCGTCGAGCTTGGAGACCCCGAAACTCAGATAAGCGAGTTGCGCGACCGGCGGCTTCATACGAAAAAGTCCTTAGTCCCCAACCCGAGCAGGACACGGCCTAGGTTTTGCGCCGGTTTCGCAGGGTTGTTGGCATAATGGGCGCGCGCCGCGTGAACGGACTGGAAAAACGGCTGCATAGGGGCATCACTAAAGATGGCAAGACCGCCGCTCTGGCTGAGCAGTTTGTCGATTTGCTGCATGCTTTTTTGAACCGCTAAAGCGCTCTCGTAACGAAATTGAACTCGCCTTTCGATGCTCGGTTTTTCACCCGCTTCGGCGCAGGCCATGAGCTCATCGAAACTGCGAAAGCAGACCAGCTTAATGGCGTCGAGTTCGGCTTTTGCTTCGGCGCAGACCTGTTGGCTCTGCGGGTCTTCGACGACTCGAGTCTGGTCCGAGGCGCTGACTTTTGCGCGCGCCACGCTGAGGTACGCGTCCAGCGCGCCTTCGAGCAGGCCGATGGCTGTGGTGGAGACCGAGCGCGTAAAGAGAAGTCCGAAAGGGATGGTATATAAAGGCGCAGGGTTGCCCGCGTTACCGGGGCTTTTTAGACGAAAACCGTCGGCCATTTTATGGCTGCGATGCTCGGGAACAAAAGCCGAATCGACGACGATATCGTGGCTGCCGGTGCCTCGCAGCCCGGCGACGTCCCAATTCTGCTCGATGGTGTAATCGCTGCGCGGTAGCAAAAACGTGCGCATGTCCGGCGGGCCTTTCGGGGCGCCTTCTTGTGGCGGCGCAAAACCGCCGACAAAGACCCAGTCGCAAAGTTCACTGCCCGAGCTGAAATTCCAACGGCCGCTCAACTCAAAGCCGCCTTCAACGCGCCTAACTTTGCCGGTAGGGGCATAGGACGAGGAGATCAGTGCCGCCGGGTTGTCGCGCCAGACATCGCCTTGCGCAGCCTCGTCAAAAATCGCTAATTGCCAGGCGTGGACGGTAACAACACCAAACACCCATGCGGTGGACGGGCAATGCTTGGCGATGGCCATTTGGCAGGCCAAAAAGGTGTTCGGGTGAACCTCCCCGCCGCCGAAGCGTTTGGGCTGCAACATGCGCCACAAGCCGTTATCGTGGAAGTCATCTACCGTTTCTTGGGGGATGCGTCCGGCGGCTTCGCAGCCTGCGCGGCGTTGCGCCAGGTCGCTGCCCAAGGCCTCGGCTTTGGCGAGCCAGGCTTGATCGATGCTCATCGCACCTCCAAAGGATCAAAGAAGAGACGCTGGGCGTTACCATAAAGGTAGGCGCTGAGAGCCTCTGGTTTTAGCGCCAAGGCACGCGCCTCGGCGGCGCAACGATCCATGCCAAGCACGGGGTGGTCCGAGGCGAAGATGATCTTGTCGCGGCCGCGGCTGTTCATGAATTGAAGCAGATTATCGGGCAGGTATTTGGGAGCGTAGGCCGAGGTCATGAGGTACAGGTTTTTGTATTTGAGCATGAGGCGAATGGCCTCGGCCCACCAGGGATCAGCACCGTGTGCCATCACCAATTTAAGCTCTGGGAAAAATAGGCAAACCTCGTCGAGATGCATGGGGTGTTGCACCATGCCGGGGGCCGGCGGGCCGGGAATTCCAGTGTTGACCGAGATCGCAAGGTCCAAGTCGCAACAGGCTGCGAATAGCGGGTAGCAAGCCGCCTCGTTGGCCGCCACGTTGGTCATAAAGGGGACGAGGCGGGCCAGGCTAACTCGGTGATCGCTTGCCAGTTGGCGCAGGGCGCGAACGCTCTTCATGCCTTGGCGCGGGTCGCAGCTGATGCTCAGGCTGAAGCGTTGCGGGTGTTTTGAAGCGAAGGCGAGAATGCGATCGTCGGGTTCCAATGCCCGCATGGTGATGATGGCTTTGTCGACGCCATTCTCATCCATGGTCTCAAGAAGTTGCTCGGCGCTGATGTCTTGGAAGATCGCTTGGCTTCGATCAAAATAATCCTCGGCGACGCGGGTCAGCCATTCAGGGCGCTCGATGGAGCCCATGTTGACGTTGACGAAGGTGTCGATCACCGGGGGGCTTTGGCTCAACGGGATGCTCCTTTAGGGATCAAACTAGAACACGTTTCAGTTTTGCCGTCTAGCGTCCCTGTGGGGAGAGTTGAGACGGCGGCGAATTATCGGGCTTGCTGGCGATTGTAGCTTGTAATGGTTGCCTTTAGACTCGCTTTTAGAGAAACGTGCCCGGCGAGTATGGAGCCTTTATGAAATTGTTATCGCTCGCGGCTTTATTGCTCGGCGCATCGCTGGCTACCGCACAAGACGATAATCGCCAGACCGTGGTTGTAGCACCCTTAAAGGCGCTCAGCCCTATCGATGGCATCAACATCTTAACCGAAGAACTGCGCACCCAGGTGGCACGGCACGGTCGCTACAAATTGGTAACGCCCGAGGAAATGCAGGCCGTTGATGGTGAATTGGTGCGCCAGCTCGATGGCGGTTGCGACGAAGCGTCTTGC
>JAPKCE010000503.1 GCA_028823075.1 Myxococcota bacterium | reverse complement strand
GGCCCCTTTTTGATGGTCTTCGCGCTGGGCTACTCTGCCCTCGCCGTCGATTTCGTCATGAGTCTTCAGCCGACCTGGTTCTCCACCATGTGGGGCGTATATATGTTCGCGGGTCATTGGCAGGCCTGCTGTGCACTGATCTGTTTAGTCGGCGTTTGGCTCATTGAAAGCGGTCGGGTTTCGAAGACCTGGCTCAACGAAAACCATATCCACGATATTGCCAAGTTCACCTTCGGCTTCACCGTGTTTTACGCCTACATCGCCTTCAGCCAGTTCCTACTCATCTGGTATGCCAACCTTCCTGAAGAGGCCACCTTCTTCGTGCACCGCGCACAAGACGGCTGGTTGTGGCATTCCCTATGGATTCCTGCTTGTAAGTTCATCATCCCCTTCTCGGTGCTGCTGCGTCATGGCATCAAGCGCATGGGAACCGGCTTGAAGTTCATCTGCATCTGGATCTTGGTCTTCCAAGCCTACGAGATGTGGTGGGTTATCGCTCCCGCGACGAAACACGGCTCGGCTCATCCGGGCCCGGGTATTCCCTTCGTCGAATGGAGTATGATCCTGGGATTTTTCGGTGCCTTCATGTGGGTTGTAGGCCGCGCTCTCGCCGCCCAAAACATCATCCCGATCAAAGACCCGCGTTTGCATGAATGCATGCATCATCACCAAGTTTAAAGGACGATTGCTATGCGTATTCTCGCTCTTAGCTTGCTGACTCTTTCCTCCAGCGCTTTCGCTGGCGGCGAAGAGGTCTACAATTTGGCCTGCAAGGTTTGCCATGGTGAATTCGGTGGTAAACCCGTGATTCCTCAGGCGCGCAACCTCAAGACCTCGGACTTTAAAAACGCCAAAGGCGCCACCCTCGAAGGTATCCTCGATGTTCTTGAAAAAGGGCTTCCTGGCACGGCGATGGTGGCTCAGCTTCACGTCAAACTTGAGGATCGTAAGGCGGTCGCCGCCTGGATTGTCAGCCAGCGACAACCCGCTGCGCCTCCGGCTGCTGAAGAGCCGCCCCCCGAGATCAAAGAGACCGGTAAAGCGACCGAAACAGGCCCTCCTGCTGAGACGGGAACGGTTGCGGTTGCGGTTGCAGTGGAGCGCGCTCCGGCGGCTACCATCTCCATCGCCACTGCCATGGCCTTTGAACTGCGTGGTGCTCAGAACCTTGGTCTGACCGTCTACAAGGGTGGTCTTTTTATCGATCCAGAGCTGACCATTCTCGGCCTTACGGCGAAAATGCCGGCCCCGGTAATGCCCGGTCTAAATGAAGGTCCTAAAGTCGAAGACGAGATCGAACCAAACGTCGAGGCTAGCGACGCCAAATAAGGCATCGCCTTTGGGGGAAACTGCGGTGGAAAACACGGCGGCGCCGCCCCTTTGGCGCGATTACCTTTCCCTCACCAAACCCGGTGTTAGTCGCCTACTGGCGCTCACGACCTTATGCACCATGTTTGTTGCCGCTAAAGGTATGCCCGATCTGAGTTTGATCGTCGCAACCATCGGCGGGCTTACCTTAGCTACGGGCGCGGCCCAGGCCTGGAATATGGTCTTTGACCGCGACATTGACGCGCTCATGGAGCGCACCAAAAACCGTGCTCTACCTCAGGGTAGAATATCGCCGCGCAACGCAACACTCTTCGCGGTTCTTCTCGGTCTCGCTTCTGCCGCCGTGCTGCTTGTTTTCATTCCCGACCCACGTAACGGCGGTATCAACTGGGCTTGTTTTACAGCCACCTTCGCCGGCCTCATCTTCTACGCTGTCGGCTATACGATGGTGCTCAAGCGCAACTCCATCCACAATGTTCTACTCGGGGGCATCGCTGGCGCCTTGCCGCCGTTGGTTGGCTGGACAGCGGTCACGGGGCAACTGGACCCCGCTGGCTGGGCCTTATTTGGCATCGTCTTTCTTTGGCAATGCCCACACACTTGGGCTTTAGCGATTTGGCGTGATCTCGATTACACCCGCGTCGGCGTGCCGATGTTGCCGGTGATTAGAGGCCGAGCTGAGACCAAGCGGCAAAACCTATTCTATGTCTGTATGCTGGCCACAACAGCGGTGCTATTCGCCTTCTTCAACGGGATGGGGCCGCTCTACCTCGTTGCGGCGAGCGTCGCGGGTATCCGTTATATTCAACTGTCAATTCAGGCGCTCACCGAACCCGACGAAGAGCTGTGGGGTAAGAAGATGTTCTTCTTCTCGATAAAGTACCTTGGAATTATCTTCTTGGCGCTACCGCTCGACGTGCTGATCTCGCAGCCCTTTAGCTACGATATCGGTATGCGCGCCGATTGGATGAC
>JAPKCE010000502.1 GCA_028823075.1 Myxococcota bacterium | reverse complement strand
CGATGCTCTCCGGTACATCCTCGCTGATTTGGCGACCAAGGGGAATGCCGCAGACAGCCGAGGCTTAGCGACTAGTCTTACCCAGGCTGTTGATGGCTTTCGCAGCAACCGAAAGAAAGAGATCCGCTCGGCGCTTTTTAGCGTGCTTCTCGGAGCGCGCATGCCAGCGGTGTTGATCGAGGCCGGTTTCGTTACTGATGGCGATGATGTGAAACGCTTGAACAGCAGCAAACGCCGACAAGCAACCGCTGCGTTCCTGGCAGATGGGATCGATGCCTTCGCCAAAAAACTGGCAGAAGACCGCCGGTGAGCCAGGTCAGTGAGTTCGAGGTATGGGTCGATGATTATCTCGATTTTCTACGTTTAGAGCGCAATCTGAGTGTCCATAGCGTATCCGCCTATGCCCGCGACCTGAGGAAGCTGCTCGAAGCCGCGTTGGCTGCCAAACTCGATCATCCCCAAGCTGTAGATACCTCCTTTCTCAACGATTTGTTGGCGCGACGAAGCGCGCTCGGGGATTCTCCCCGGTCTCGGGCGCGCATGCTCTCGGGCTGGCGCGGTTTTTTTCGCTACCTGCTCGAAGAAGAGGCCATCGCCGCCGATCCGAGTGCGCGACTGAGCAACCCGAAAATCGCCAAAAACCTGCCTAGCTTACTGAGCGAAGAAGAGGTCGGGGAGCTGATTGGCGCTCCAGACTCCAGTACGCCCCGCGGGCTTCGCGACATCGCCATGCTCGAGCTGCTTTACGCCACGGGCCTGCGGGTCAGTGAGCTGGTCGGTACTCAGCCTTCGGACCTCGATCTGAAGCGGGGGCTTATTTTGGCGCGCGGTAAAGGGGACAAGGAGCGTCTCATCCCCGTCGGGCGGTCCGCCTGTGCGGCGGTTCAGTGCTACCTTGATCAGGCTCGCCCGTTGCTGCTCAAAGTCGAAGCGAACCCCTATTTGTTTCCAGGGCGCACCAAGACTCATCTCACCCGTCAGCGCTTGTGGCAGATTATTAGCGACTATGCTCGAGCGGTGGGTATTAATCGCCCCATCTCACCGCATAAACTACGCCATAGTTTCGCCACGCATCTGCTCGATCACGGGGCTGATCTGCGCGCCGTTCAAGCTATGCTCGGGCATGCCGACCTGAGCACCACGGAGATCTATACCCACGTGCATCGTTCGCGTCTTAAGAGTATTGTCGACGCCACACACCCACGCTCGCGTTAGAGTCAGGTTTTACGCCAGCCCGCCCTTGTCCTCATTCAAAACTGCCTGCCGAAACACCAGAACCCAGCCGCTGAGCAGCAAAATGCCACCGGCCGGTGTTAGCGCTCCGAGCCAGCTTTGGTCGAGCAGCACGAGAGCGAAAAGACTGCCGCTAAAAACCAGGCACCCCGCCAGCCAGCAGCGTAGCGACCAGCGCCACGAATGGAGGTTATCCTGGCTTAATACCACCGCGAAGAGGGCGAGTGTATGCCACATCAAATAGCGTGAGGCGGTGGCCCAAACCACTAAGCGCTCCGGGCTTACTCGGTCTTTTAGGCCGTGGGTACCAAAGGCTCCTGCGGCTACAGCGACCGCCCCGAGCAGACCGACTATCTGCAACCAGTTGCGCTGCGTCATGAAGGCGAAGCGATCATGCTTTGAACTTCTCGCACCAAGATATCTTCGGCATCTTCGGGCTTAATTCGTCCAACGATCTCGCCCTTTTTAACCAACAGGGCGACCCCGTGGCCGTAGGCGATGGCGACGTCGGCGGCCTTGGCTTCGCCGGGGCCGTTCACTTCGCAGCCCATGATCGCTACGCGCAGGTCGCCTTTGACGTCTTGCAGTCGTTTTTCCACCCGTTCAGTAGCCGAAATCATGTCGACAGTGCAGCGGCCGCAGGTGGGGCAACTGACCAAGGAGATGCCGCCTTGACGAATCCCGAGGTCACGCAACACACTAATTCCTACCGCCACCTCTTCGACCGGGTCGGCGGTGAGACTGACGCGGATGGTGTCTCCGATCCCCTCACTGAGCAGCATGCTCAAGCCGATGGCGCTGCGCACACCGCCTAGACGAGGGGTCCCCGCCTCGGTGACACCTAAATGTAGGGCGTAAGGCACTTTGCTCGCGAGCAGGCGATAGGCCTGGACCATCACCGGAACTTGGCTCGATTTAACCGATATTTTAATGGCTTCGAAGTTCTCGTCTTCTAAGATGCGCACGTGGTGCAGGGCGCTTTCGACGAGCATTTCGGGGGTGGCTTCACCCTCATGGCCTTTCATCAGCCGCTTTTCGACGGATCCACCGTTGACGCCGATCCGAATCGG
>JAPKCE010000501.1 GCA_028823075.1 Myxococcota bacterium | reverse complement strand
TTTTTGACGAAGTGATGACCGGGTTTCGAGTCCATATCGGGGGCGCACAAGCGTTGTACAACATTCGTCCGGACCTCACCACGCTGGGCAAGGTCATCGGTGGCGGGCTACCCGTTGGCGCCTTTGGTGGTCGCGCTGACATCATGCATTGCATAGCGCCTCTTGGTCCGGTTTATCAGGCCGGGACCCTTTCAGGCAATCCCATCGCAATGGCCTCTGGGCTAGCAACCCTTGAAGCCCTCGAGGCACCTGGTTTTTTTCAAGACCTGCAGGCGATGACCCAAAGACTGACGCACGGGTTATCAAACCTAGCCGAGGCCGCTGGCATCGCCTTGAGCACCGTCGGGCAAGGCGGCATGTTCGGTTTCTTTTTCTCGAGCCAAGACCCGGTGTCGAACTTTGACGCGGTGATGGCGGCAGACCCGAATCGGTTCAATCTTTTTTTTCACAGCATGATTGATCAAGGCGTGTATCTCGCACCATCGCCCTTTGAAAGCGGCTTCGTTTCAGCCGCCCATACAAGCCATGACATTGACCAAACCCTCGAAAAGGCCGAGCGCGCCTTTCAATCACTACAACATCCGGCCTCAAAAAAATAAGGAAATTTTATGAGTATTGATCTTTATGGTATTGGTAATGCTTTGGTTGACTCAGAGTACAAAGTCTCTGAAGCCGTCTTGGCGCAGACCGGTTTTACGAAAGGCACAATGACCTTGGTTGATGCTGAACAACGTCAGCACCTGATAACGCTTTTAGAGGACGCATCACAAATCACCCTGTCTAAACGCGCAGGCGGCGGTTCTGCTGCCAACACCGTTGTCACCACGGCACTGTTGGGCGGCGCCACTTTTTACAGCTGCAAGGTGTCCAACGATGGCACTGGTGATTTCTTTGTCCAAGACTTAGCCGATCTGGGGGTCGCGACCAATCTCGATGAGACGCGACCGGACGGCGTCACCGGGGAGTGTATCTCCATGGTCACGCCCGATGGTGAAAGAACGCTTGTGACCCATCTCGGCATTACCCAAACACTCTCACCTGCCGAGGTCGATGAAGCCGTACTCGCGAGCGCCAAATACCTCTATATTGAAGGCTACCTTGTGACGTCACCGACCGCCCTCGAGGCGGTTCTAAAAACTCAAACCATTGCCAAAAAGCATGGCGTTAAAATCGCCCTGACCCTTTCCGATGTGGGCATGGTTGAAAACTTTAAAACCGAGTTCAACACCTTGTTCCAAAACGGTGTCGATTTACTGTTTTGCAACGAAGACGAAGCCAAAATCTGGACCGGTCAGCCTGATCGCGATCAGGCAGCCCAAGCGCTTGGTCAGTACGCCAAGGCCTTTGCAATGACGCTGAGCGGCGATGGCGCGATCGTTTCTGGCAGCGACGGCGCCCCGGTCTTTGTGGCAGCAGAAAAGGTGCAAGCGCTTGATACGACTGGCGCTGGGGATACCTTCGCAGGGGGTGTGCTGTATGACCTGGCACGGGGCGCGACCTTAGAAGCGGCGACCGCGCGGGCACACCGGCTAGCACAACAAGTCGTCAGCCGATTCGGGGCAAGACTAGATCATCAAGAGGTCATCCAAATCACTGGCGACTAACGATTCAGGCCGCCTGAAGGCGAAACGGGCGCGACGCCGAACCCTGCGGGCGCGCCATCGGCATACAGGATTTCGCTGATGGCGATGCCATAGAGCTCGGATAGGCGCGCAGGCGTGAGCACCGTGCTTGGGGCGCCAAACGCAAGTTGCTGACCTTGTGCGTTTAACAAGCAAACCCGGTCATAACCTTGGGTTGTTTGACCTAAGTCGTGAACCACCGACACAATCGACACTGGGTGAGATGCTAAAATTTTTGCTAGCAATTGGCGCACGCCAACTTGATGTGCAATGTCGAGCGCCGCGAACGGTTCGTCCAAGAGTAGCAATACAGGTTCTTCGCTCGACCAGATTTGTGCAACCGCCCGCGCCAAATGAACCCGTTGTCGTTCGCCACCAGATAAGGTCAACATTGATCGCTGGGCGAACGCATTTAACTGCAAGGCCGCCATCACCTCAGCAACGATGGCCAAGGTGCTCTCTACCCTCGCTTGAAACGGATAGCGCCCAAGACCAATGACTTCTTCAACAGTGAATGGAAATCGCAACTCTGAGGCTTGACTTAAAGCCGAGATCCTTTGAGCGCGCTCGATCGGTGAAAAGGCTGATGGGGGTTTCCCAAAAACCTGCAAAGACCCAGCTGTCGCTGCGGCATCCCCAGTAATCAGGCTGAGCAACGTACTTTTCCCCGCACCATTGGGACCCATGA
>JAPKCE010000500.1 GCA_028823075.1 Myxococcota bacterium | reverse complement strand
GCTACTAGAGCGGCGTCAGCGGATACGCACCCAATCGCGGCGTTGCAGCCGGCTCGCAGTACTAGCGTACAGCTTCACCGCCTGCGCCTTGCGCTTGGGTACGTCTCCGCTGTCGCTGAGTGCCGCGGGTTTTGCCAACGGTTTTTTAATTCGGTCGGCACATACCAGTTAGCGTGAAGTAGGAATCTGGACAGGTGTCTTCTTGTTGGACGGGAAGCAAGCAACGACCGAGGTAACAAACCGCTCCCTCGACACAGTCTTCACATCCTGCGTTCCCGTTTAAACAGGCTTTTGGGTAGTCTCCGCCAAAGCCGACGCAATTTATGTCGCCCAACGTGCAGTCTGAATCAGTTTCACAGAGTTGAGCGGGTAGGCAGCGACCCAAATCCGAACTGTTGACTTCGGTGCAGAAAGTAGCCGGCGGGCAAGCGCCTTCATCGCCCAATGTGCAGCTCATTCCGACGCATAGCCTGGCACTGATTACATGTGCGGAGACCTCAACGCTTTCACACCTTGTGTAAGAGCCTCGGTTGGGAAATTGATGGGCGCAGGTGGTTGAGTTAGGGGTTTGTTCGTTGCATTCCTGAGGCGACACCCCGCAATACGGGCCCAGATTCAAATCTTCCGAACAGCCTGCCTCGCCCGTATTCGTGCAGCGACGCTCGTCGCTACAGCGCTCTCTGAAAGTGAAACTTCCCTGTTCCCCGGTGTCATTCATCTCGTCGAGGAAACAAACTGAATTTTCTGCGTCGTTGTCCCGGACGCAGGGGATGCGGCAAACGCTGTGGTTTGCCCCGCCGTGATCATTGTGTGGGTCAAGAACTTCCGGGCAATCGTTGGATGGTTCTACAACTTCGCTACAGGTGGCCACAGCCCACCGGCTCCCGTTAAAATTGAAGTTGCATAACCCGGGCCGGAACTGTGGGTTGCACGCTACGGCGCAGAGTTCTTTAGCAGCCCGCCCATCCTCGCCCTTTATAGTGTTCAGTCCGCGTCCGTCCACTGTGCACGTCCCAGTTACGCATATGGGTTCAGCGGCGCGATATGCCCGATAACAAGGCAGTAAATCTTCGTCGCTGCAACCGTCAACTCTCGGTATTATAGGCCCGGAATCAAACCTCCCAGCATCGGCCGGCTCGACGGCGCCACTGTCCCTTGATGTTCCGATGTCGATCACAACACCCGGCCCCGAATCAGGCTGCGCTCTCCCCGGGTCGGCCGGGTTGTCGCGCGCTGTATCAACGCAGGCGAGAGGAATAAAAAGACCCAAAGCAAAGATTTTCCGGAGCATTATTTAGCGCCTCCCATGAGCGAATAAACGGTGAGACCAAGCCCTAGAGCAACGACGCTTCCGCCGACTATTCCCATGTCCCTAGCATCGCTCAAGGGCTTGGCGAGCAGGTCCCATTGTTCGGCGTTATCTCCCGTGTAAGCTTCGTAGTCCTGGCGCGCCCCGACGAGCTCTCGGTTGCTTGAAAACGGGCCCGTCAGGGCGGTCAATGCGGCGCCGGAAACGCTTAAACTCAGGCCGCCCCATAGCAGCCAATTGGTCGTTTTAGCCGGTTCTGTCGCGGCCGAACTGATAACTGGAGCAGCCGGGCTTTGCACCGCTGTTTCGGCAGGCGCTGCCGCCGCGGGAGCGCCAAAAGCCTTGTTGAAGAGCTCGCCGACAGCAAGCGGCAAGGCATCGAGCAGGGCGCCTTCGCTGGTTACGGTTTTGCTTATTCGAGCCGCTACTCGACTCTCCTCAACCGCCACGAGTTTCATGTTGATAATAAAGCGCCCGCCGAAGGCAGCGACGCTTGGAATGAGCATATAAGGCACGCCCAAAGCGCCCCCAAGCTCGGCCATACAGCTGTCTTGGTCGCAACCCATAGCAGCCTTTTGGGACTCCAAGTCGAGCATGGCTTGCATGTCCGAGCTGGACAAAACGGAGCCGAAGCGATCGGTGTCGTGGATTTGCGCCAGCAAAGTTTCGTTGAGCAAATTGGCGACGCCGGCGGGCAAGCCGATCTGGGCGTCCATCGCCATCACCGCCAGACCAGGCTTTTCTGCCGACTCAAGCACAGCCGATTCGCGCGTTTTGGGCTCAACTTTTGGAGGAACTGGCGTGGCTTTAGGCTCGGGCTTAATCGGCTTTTTCGTTTCGGTCTTGGGCGGTTTGCTAACTTTTCGTCGTCGCTTGGATCGCCGTTTACGTCGTTTCGCCACAAGCGGTTGTGTTGTTTTTCCCAGGTTTGCCTCGACAATATCCACCGCGACAGCAGGGTTAGGCGCGCATAAAAGCACAACCAGTAGCAAACAATAAGAGCG
>JAPKCE010000499.1 GCA_028823075.1 Myxococcota bacterium | reverse complement strand
TTGACGACCCCGGTGCCGATGCGGGTGTTGCTTTAGGCGCTGACGCCGGCGGCGGAGTCGTTCCTGGCGCTGATTCCGGCGTTGTCCCACATGTTGATGCTGGAGTTCCACCGGGGCCCCGCTGCGGCGACGGCGTTTTACAGCCAGGTGAAAGTTGCGACGATGGAAATCAGAACGCGGCCGATGGGTGCACCGATCAATGTCGCCTTGCGAGTTGCGGCGACGGGGTGCACCGCCAAGACCTCCCGGCTGACGCGCCGGGCGGTGAGGCCTGTGATGATGGTAACATCAGCCCCTTTGATGCCTGTTTGCCCTCATGTCGTTTGGCTCGTTGCGGCGACGGTATTGTTCAAGCCGGAGTCGACGGTTGCGACGACGGTAATAATGCTTTTAGCGATGGATGCGGAGCGACTTGCGTCATCGAGCAATTGGCTCCGGGCTGCCGCTGGGTTGGTGGTCGCGACCAGGTCACCATATACTGTCCGGCGGATGTTCGAAGGCAGGCTGCTGCGGCCGCATGTCGGTTATGGCAGGGCGATTTAGCTACCGTTATTTCTGAACCCGACAACATCATTTTATCAGCCGCTGTAAACGGCGGCGAAGACGACACCTGGATCGGCCTAAACGACAGTGAGCGTGAGGGTCGGTTTGTGTGGGATGGTCGCGCCTCAGATTATCGAAATTGGCGGAGCGGTAACGACGAGAACCGAGAGAATAAAGACTGCGCCGTTATTCGCGAGCCCGAAGGCACCTGGAAACTTCGCGACTGCAATGATCGCCGGCCGTACTTATGTGAAAAACCTGCTCCATAAACTTTAGTACCCCCCGGCTTTGCTCGGGTTGTTATGAACCTCCGTTTGCTCGGGTCCCTGTGTTGGTCTCTATTGTGTCTTTCTGGATGTTCCAAAGAAGTGCCCGTGGAGCCGTCGGCCGTTATGTGGTGACGGGGAGATCAATGTTTCGGGAGACAAGACCAGGGTGATTCGTGCACGAACACCTGCCGTTTGGCTCGTTGGGGCGACGCTCAGGTCCAGCGAGGGGGCGCGGTGCTTGGAGATGGTTGCGACTCGAACTGTGCCGTTGAAACACCGCCGCGCGGGTGCCGCTTAATCGCCGGTCTGGGCCGCTTGGTAAGCCATTGTCCTGGGCGTGTGCCTTCGATTTTTGGGCGAGACCTTTGCGCCCGTTGGGGCGGGGACTTACTCACCTTGCATAACTTCGACGAAAACGATCGGGTTTGGCAATATGTCGCCACCTTTGGTGAGGATGGCTGGCTCGGTCTAAATGACATCTCAAATGAAGCGCGCTTTGTATGGAATGGCAGTCCATCAAGCTTCCGCAATTGGCGGCAAGGGGAGCCTGACAATGCCGGCGGCGAAGATTGCGTGCGCATGCGTTGGGAAACTGGCGATTGGGAAATCCGAAGTTGTCGCGATGATGAAGTGATCTTATGTCAAAAACCCTAGCTTCAAGCACCTTGAAGATGTTCCTTTTTACCTCATAAAAAGCCCCGTTGCACGGCCGCCGCCGTCGGAGTACCTGCGCCTCGAACCGGAGGTCCAGATGAGCGAATCAAGCCAAGACCTTGCCGGTCGCGCGATAATTACCGTGCGCAAGTTGCTCGAACGCGGATGGTACGACGAAGCGCTGCCCATGTTGAGCGATGCCCTTGAACTGCATCCGACGCATGTCGAATTGATTCTTCTTTACGCTGAAACCTTCGCCCTCAAGGGCAACATGCTCGAAGCGCTGCACGTGCTTATCGACGCCAACCGGCGGATGCCTAAGCACGCTGATTTAGCCCTGCGTTTAGGCCAGTTTCTTGCCATCGACGGGCAGCATGTGGCGATGGACCTCTTCGGTCGCATCGAGGCCGAGCACGAGATGCCCGCGCTGGTTATTTTGGAGCGCGCTATGACCTTGTCCGATCTGGGGCGCTTTGCCGATGCGCATGCCGAGGTGGAGCGTGCGTTAGTGCTGGAACCCGGTTATTGGGATGCCTGGATGGAGCTTGGGCGTTTGAAAATAGAGGTTGGCGATTGGTCCGGGGCGGTAAAGCCCTTGCGTCGCGCCATGGAATTGGCCGAGCCAACCGCCGAACTGATCGTCGATCTGGCAGCCGCTTACCTCCACCAAGGCTTTATCGAAGAGGCAGAAAAGGTGCTCGACCAGGGCGAGAAACTCGAACCTGGTCATCCGGGTATCGCCTATTATCGCGCCGCAGTGGCCGCTGGGCGCGGTGAAATTGACGACGCTCTTCGCCATTTACAACATGCTCTTGAAAATGGTCACGAGGGGATCCGTCGCCTGCTC
>JAPKCE010000498.1 GCA_028823075.1 Myxococcota bacterium | reverse complement strand
CTAGACGCCAGCGTTTACCGTGAAGACTTGGGTGATACCCGAGCCGCTTTAGCGGGTCGCAAGGCTTACCTAAACCTGGCAACCCAAAAGGGTAGTAAGGAGAAGCCGGCGACGGTCGCCAAAGTGCGTTTGAGCATCGGCAAGCTGCTTAACTCAAAAATAAAAGTGGCGCGTTATTACGATGTCTTGGCGCGCAGTTTGAAGAGCCCGAGCGATCGTTTGGTGGCCTTAGGTCGCGCTGCAGATGCTTGGCGCAGCTTACGCGGTAAAGGCCGCGGGACCCTCGAAGGGCGTGAACAAGCTGAGCGCCGACTTGGGGAAGCCTCTTCAGCCGCCATCAAAGCGGGTAATAAGTTGCGAGGCGAGGCTGCGGATTTGGTCGCCGAGGCGCGCATCGCCCAATTAAATGAACCCTTTCGACAGTACTGGAAAGAAGCCCTGCCGGCCGCTGCTGATGCCCAGGCTTTTAAAGCCGGCTTTGTTGCTCAGATCGAGCAGTTGGGTCAGCTCAAGCTTGATTACGTTGAAGTCGCCTCGATCGGTTCTCCCTCGCGGGCGGTGGCAGCGCTCAGGCGTATCGGTGATTTACATGCTCGCTTCGCTGCGAAAGTGCTCGAAGTCCGTGCTCCGAATGGCTTGAACGCCGAGGCGACGATGGTCTTCCAGGACCGTTTGAGTGAACAAGCTCTTCCCTACCAAGACAAGGCGGCAGACCATTATGGAACCTGTTTGAGCCAGGCTAGGAAGTGGGGGGTTCAGAGCGAGGATACCAAGGCTTGCCTCGGTTATCTGGTGGAAAATCGAGCTGATCAATTTCCCCGCTTGGACGAAGAACGCCCCGCTTTCGGGGGGGTTTGGGTAAGCGCTTACAGCGCCTTGGGATCGCTACCTGTGGCACAGGCGGACCTGGATTTTTTGCAAGCTGCTAGTGCGCCCGCTCCATCAAGCGCCAAAAAACCGATGGACACAGCCGAGGAACCGCCGAAAAAGAAGGCTGCGGATAAAGCGCCCATCGAAGCGAGCGCCGAAGAGGAGATGGCCAAGCAAATTCGCGATGACGGCACCCTCGAGACTGGCGAAGGACTGCTTTTTGAGGAGGATGAGTAGATGTTTCGCGTCATGCTATCGCTCGCCTTCAGTTCTTTACTCGCGTGTGCCTCGGGTCCGAAGAAGGTCGCAGTTGCCATTAAGGTCGACCCGCAACAGGTCGAAATGGAACCGTTTTTAGGAAGTCTAGAGGCTGATGAAGATGCGGCTGAAGAGGAAGGGCGCGCACCTCGTCGGCGCCTTCTTGCCGGTAGAATGCTGCTCGCTGGTAAAGAGCTTGATGAGGTCTTGCGGAGCGCCGTCGAGCGCGGCGAGCCCGAGTTGCTGCGTGCCGTGTTGCTTGCGCGCCAAGGCGACTTCAAAAAATCTCTCGTGGCTGCTCGGCGAGCGGGGGGCGGCGGCGGCCTCAAGCTATCCGTGGCAATCCTTCTCGCAGCTGGAGAGAGTTCGGCGGCCAAGCAGGTTGTCGAACAGGCTGCTGACCTGCCGGAAGCGAAAGCTCTCGCTGCTTGGCTTCAGCACCGCGATGGCGAGAGCAACCAGGCAATTAAGGCGCTGCGGAAACACCTTTTTAACAGCGGCCGCGACCTATTCGCCTACCTCACGTTGGCGCGGATTCACAGCGAAGAGGGTGATCTGCGCTTGGCTCGTCTGGTGTGCAAAGAGGGGCTCAAACAAGCCCCGAAAAATGTTGATCTACACTACTTTCTAGGTGTTATCGAAACGTCTCGCGGACGACAGGTTGCGGCTCTTCGCTCCTTTGACAAGGCGCTCAGCGTCGACCCTGGCCACGTGGGTGCGCTGCTTCAGCGGGCGCGCATCGACCTGGCAGGTTTTGATTACAGTTCTGCCTTGCGCCATAGCGAGCGCGCCTATCGCCTAGCACCGGGGGATGCCGAAGTCGCGCTAAGCCATGCCTTGGCGCTGCGCTCAAAGGGGCGCTGCGACGAGGCTCAGCGCATTCTATCCCAATGGAAGGAACGCAAGCCCATAGCACTTTTTAATCTCGGGGTCCTACAGCTCCGTTGTCGCGACGATGCCAAAGGCGCTCGGGAAACCTTTAAAGCTTTTGTTGAGGCCAATGAACCGGACCCCGGTCCCCCGGTGCATCATTTGCTCGTCGAGGCAGAGGCGTCGCGAAAACCCGCAGAAGCATCGGACGACATTGAACCAGAACGGCCACGACGCCTGCGGCGCGGCCTCGAACATTCTGACTCCGATGCAGAGAAGACGGGCCGGCGATGACTTTTAACGGGAGACGATCCTCGATG
>JAPKCE010000497.1 GCA_028823075.1 Myxococcota bacterium | reverse complement strand
TGCGCAATAAGGGGCTTAGAGTGGGGGCGCTTCAAAGGTTCAATTCCCGGCGCCTTCGCCAGGTAAGACACTTAAAACCCTTTGTTTTAGCAATGAAAAATGTTCCGTCTCCCATGTGTTGCCGGGGCGGTTCTTCATATTAAGGTCGAGCGCTTATTTGCCCGCATCCCAGCGCATGTACGCAAAGGGGATTTGGTAGCGCCTTGTGTACCCTGAGATGGCGTCAACGTTCCATTGTTGAACGCCAAAGAGGAGCACGCGACCAGAAGGCGACGCAAAGACCCCCTCGAACTCAAAGCCGCCGCCGCCCGCATGAGGCAAGGGGTGCTCGATGCGCCAAGGCAGGCTGCCAATCAAGCCGTCGGGAGTCTCCCGCACGCGGGATTTGTTGACCCCGTCTTCGATGTACTGCGAGGTCGTTGGCGGACGAACCAACACCACATCAAAGCGACCGATGATCGTGGCGTCGTGCATGTTGTCGTGAAAGTATTGTGCTGAGATTTGCGCCTGGATGGGATTATCTTCATCGATCTCATGACTCAGTTCGTCGCGTTTATCGGCGCTCCATCCATCGAGTTTAAAGACCCGCATCGGCGCCTTTCGAGAGCCGGGTTTAGGGCCGGAAACCTTGAGGAGTTTACCGGGCTTAGCCAGGTTGATCCCGTGCTTCTTCATGCTCGCTTTCGCCTTGGCTAAGACCCGCTTGGCTTGGCGGTGCGTTGAGCAATCCGCAAACTCGTCTTTACCGGGTTGGTGATAGGATTGTAGATAGGCTTTCTTATAGATCACAAAGGGCGGCACCACCGGCTCGAGACGACTTGAGCCCGGCATGGGTTTGTGCCGCTGCTTGACCTTGAAGATCGAAATCGAGAGTTCACCGGAAAAGGGGCGCTTGGTGATCGGGTCGGTATAGTTTGGGCAGTAGGCAAAACCGTTGTCGATATGCTCTCCCTTTTGATCCTTCTTGAAGTCCTCAACGCTCATGACATCGGTCACGATCCGCACCGCCACGAACTGCTCGCCCTTGGACCAACCTAAAACGGTGATGCCTTCGGCCTGAGCGAGCCAGGGCACGACAAGGATGAGTAGGGCAGTAAACCACTTCATGGAACAGGACCTCCAAGGGGCGCAAAGAACATCTCTGTGGATGGGGGTTGGATCGTACGCTTGTATCGACAAGAACAGGAGTCTTGGTCAATGTTGGACCTTCGGCATCAGCTAAAGATCAGCATCGTGCCGACCTAAAGGGTCAGTCGATCACCGCGCTGCGCCAACGAGCAGCCGCTTTCAGCCAGCGTTTGATAAGCTGCGCTTGCTGGGTCACAGACCGGATTGCTGTGGTTAAGATGAATGAAATGCACCTTGCTGCGCAAAGCTGGATGAGCCGCTTCAAGGCGCTGCAAGGTCTCTTGCATCAAAGGGTGGGGGATTGTCGCTAAGTCGCGGCCGGGCAGCTCTTCAGCGCTATAAAATGTGCCGTCGATCCAGGCGCGGTCCGTGCGTGCAAGCAGCTCTTCAAGGGGGCGGTCCCAGGCCTCGAAACTGTCGATATCCGGGAGGAAAAATGCGCTACGGCTAGGACCTTGAATCGCAAAGCCGACGGTCTCTGATATCTCGGCGCGATGGGGCACGAGTTCCGGTGTTACGACGAGGTTCTCGGTCAACTGAACCGGTTGATCAGCGCTCATCTCACGCAAGTCAATATGTCCGAATTCGATGAGTTGTCGCCACGGCGCGTTAGTGCGCAAAAACTCGGCCATTCGCGGCATCACGTAGACCGGAAGCTGGGCGCATCCCATGACCTCACGGCCGAGGTGAATGAGCCCGGTGTAATGGCCGATATGGGCGTGGGTAAGCAAAACCCCAGCGAGTCGCCAATCACCATCGCTTTGCGCATCGAGCAACTCAAGTTGGCGCGGGAATTCGGGCGTGCAATCGATGATAAAGCGTTGCTTCGCTTTCGGATCGATCAGCGCCAAACAGGCCGGCAACCGACGCAACTCTTCATGGTTTCTCGCCGCCTCACAGCACGGTTTGCGGCAGCCAGCGTGGGGCAACCCACCATCCTGCGCAGTTCCGAGTACCAGGGCAAAGGGTTGATCGCTCATATGCGTTCCTCGTTACCAAGCCACAAGCGTGCCCTGACAGTGATCTTCAGCGAATCGAACGTTAGTTTAGTGGAGGACGAATTACCACCTAGCGCGTCTTGCTCATAACGCCGTCCTCGGCCAATCTAAACTCAGAAATTAAGGCAGTTAAAATGATCTTCCTCAGTCTGATTTTGGCTGCATCACCTAAAGTAGCCGTGCTCGATGTCGAAG
>JAPKCE010000496.1 GCA_028823075.1 Myxococcota bacterium | reverse complement strand
CACCGAACGCTTTGTCTACGACCAGCCCATCGCCTTAAAAGCAGGTGACCCGCTTGGCCATTTCGAATTCGGCTCCACGGCAATTTTGGTTTGGGAACGCGGTCTGGGCGAGCCGAACCTTGAGCAGGGCATGGCGCTTCGCGTGGGGCAGGCGCTTCTTTAGCGCCCCATGGAGTGCCATTTTTCTTTCGCAAGATCAAAACGGTATAAGCGTCCGTCGGCGTTAAACACCAGCAGGTCAGGTCCCACGGCACGCAGCGCCACGGCATCGCCATCCTTATCGATGTAGCGCGACAGGTCGCCCGAATAGACGTGTCGTTTGCCGTCGAGCCCATACCAATGCTCGCCATGAGCGGTGACGCTGAGTACATGGTTGGCGATCGGCTTTCCGCCGTTGGCCCACGAGCCGTCGTGGTAGGCGAAAAGGTCTCGCTCGCTGTCGAGCATGTACAGATGCCCTCGGCTAGCGAGTAGGAAGCCGCTGACTGGCGCCCGCCCAAGTTTATGACTGGTCTTGCCGTCGCTCGCATAGACTCGACCATCTTGGCTGAGCCAGTAAACAGTGCCTTGGCTCGCTTGAACGCCTTTGACTTTGGACGACCCGGGTACCGGAACAGCCTCTTTGGCCTCGTCGAGGCGCCATAACGAGCCGTTGCTTTGGGCGAAGTAGATGGTGCCCTTTGTATCATCGACAGCCCAGGCAATGGCCTGTGTTGTCTCGACGTAATTACTGCCATTCAGGGTCCAAAGCGTACCGGTGGCGTCGAACAGAACCTTGGGCCAATGGGTTGCCATCAACGCCGGGAGGCGCGCCCGTTTGAGAGGCGGAAATTGAGCGACAGCTGCATTGAGTCCTTCGTTGATCCAAGCCGCGTTAACTCGATATAAAAAACCGGAACGCCCTTGGCTTACGGTGGCGGCGAGAACGTCGCAGGCGGCGCGCAGAGCCAAGGGCTGTGAGCCCGTTTTGCTCCAAACCGTGACGGCGGTAACCAACAGTTGGGTGAGAAGGTCCGAGTCGTCATCCGTGGTTTTCGGCGACAGTGATTTTGCTGTGAGCACCTTGGCAGCCCCGCCATCGTCGCGCAGGAAACTTCCGACCAACGAACTGGGCAGCGCAAAGCCTAAACCAGCGTAGGCGACGTTCGAATCGCCACGCCTCTCGGTACGGTTACGTACAAAGGTGTTAATCCCCACGAGGCGCCCCTGGATGTCGATGAGAGGTCCGCCCGAGTTACCCGGGTTGATCGGCGCTTGGTGTTGAATGAGTCCTTTGCGAATACCGCTCACAGAGCCACTTGTCAGGCTCCATGCGAGTCCATCCGGGTTGCCCAGCGCCAGCACTTCGGCGCCGATCTCGAGCCTCGCTTCGCCGCCGAGCTTCAAATAAGGGTAGGCTCGATCGCGCTTCGGCAGTTTGAGAAGGGCTAAATCCAAGGTCTTATGCCGCTTAACGACCACCGCTTTAAGACCCTTGCCGCGATTGACTTGGAGAAAGGCGCGCAGATCACCAGCTCTTGGGCTGGGTTCGGTGCTCCCGTAGAGGTAAACGCGCATCCTACCACCCGAAAGCGCCGCCCTGACAACATGCTTGTTCGTGATGACCTTGCCGCCAGGCTCGATGATGACGCCGGACCCAATGCTCGTACCGCCACGATGTTGAATCACAATGAAAACAGTCGCCGGAGCCGACTTTTGAAAGATGCTTTGACGGGTTAGGCTGCCGGTAGCGTTTTCACCCACACCAGAAAGGCCACGGAAATCAAAAGTCGGATCTTTTTCGCCGTTTCGAACGTTGATCTTGAGCGCTTTCCGTTTGCCGCAGCGCGCTTTAGTTTCACCGCTAGCCAGGCTGGCAGTGGCTTTCCCTACGCCGCGTAGATCGCCGTCAATAAAGACCTCTTCGCTTCGCGGGCAGAGGACGGTGATATTAACCCTAGGGCTGGCACAAGCAGCGAGAGCAGCGCTGAGTAGAAGAGAGCGAATCAGGGCGCAACCTCTGGCAAGCAATTGCGGAGACCTGTTTCATTGTCGATCCACGAGCGCAGCATGTCGAGGTGCTCTTGGGGTGTTGGCGAACCGGCTTGGGGCATAGCTTCACCGTCGCCGCCTTGTACGTTTTGATGCTCGCCGCTCATCTTTAGGTAGAGGTAACTACTCGCGTGATCGCCCGGTTGGATCAGGGGCAAGCCAATGGTGCTCTGCACGCCGACCAAGCTGTTATAGAGCGTGAGCGGTTCGGTGAGGCTAATGCGCAGGCCTCCTTGCCCGTCGCTGACATGGCAATTGATGCAGGGCAGAAAGACTCCAGCTTGGGCGATGTCGCA
>JAPKCE010000495.1 GCA_028823075.1 Myxococcota bacterium | reverse complement strand
CGTTTGGGCAGGGCGCGAGGCTTGCGATGACGGCAATCGCGACAATAACGACGGCTGCCTCAATAGCTGTGTTGGGGCGCGCTGCGGCGATGGTGTCATCCGCGCCGGCGTCGAGAGTTGCGATGATGGCAATCAAGTCGATAACGATGCTTGTCGTAGTGATTGCACGGCGGCGCGCTGCGGCGATGGGATCATGGCGGTGGGCATCGAGGCCTGCGATGATGGGAACCAGAATCAAACCGATGCTTGTTTGAACGATTGCACCGCCGCTCGTTGTGGCGACACCCATTTGCGCGCCGGTATCGAAGCCTGTGATGATGGTAATCGAGTCCAAACGGATGCCTGCCTAAATACCTGCGCGGTTGCCGCTTGCGGTGATGGGCATGTTCGGGCGGGCGTCGAAGCCTGCGATGACGGCAACCAAGCGCAAACCGACGCCTGCACCAACGCTTGTGTCGTGGCGCGCTGCGGCGATGGTTTGGTGCATGCCGGCGTCGAAGCCTGCGACGATGCCAACCAAGTCAATAATGATACCTGCGCCAACGACTGCACCGCCACCTCGGTTCACAATACGGTTGCCTTTGTCGGCGCCAACACCGCCGGGGGATGCTCCTACGACGACGCCCACGCCTTTCGCTGGGATAATCTCGGTAATATGAGCTGGATTGCCTGTGCGATCGAAGCCTCCAAACGCGGTGCTTCAATGACTCCAGGTCAATCCTCGGTAGAGCTTGGCTGGTACGGACATCGCAAAGGCGCCAACGCCATGACCGGCGTCTGGGCATCGTACCGACAAGCGCCGATCACCAACCCAATCGCCTGCGTCGTCGGGCGCGATGGGCGCTCGAACACCCGCGCCGGCACACTCAACAGCAGCATCGACTACGACGGCCATCGCTGGCGCTATCAGCGCTACGGCATGCGCCATTTTGACGAATGCTTCTTGTTGGCCGCCAATGCCGGCGCCAACATCATTACGCCCTATACCATCGGCGAAACCGGCGACAACTACTGGGTTCACAGCCCCGTTATGTGCAATGGCTACGCCTGGATCACCTCGAATGGTACGAGCTTTCTTCCTGAAGCCTTTGGTGTTGGTGCGAGGTCGACTCGCCATAGCTGCATGGTTGGCTATATCGACTATTAGTCCTGCTCGTCCTCGGAGTTAGAACCAGCTAAGGCGCTTCTATAACCAGTCGAAAACCGATGACCGGCAAGGCAAGGTCGAAGGGCTACCCGACCTGAGCACTTCAAAAAATAACCAACGCTAAGTCGTCACAGTCCCTCTCAGCGGTCTCCTCGTCTCTTGATAAAAAGGAAGACACCAGCCAATGTCCCCAAGCTAAATCGGGAGCCAGCCATGCGTTTACCCCAGACAATTCTTCGCCACCTCGGTGCTTTGAGCATCATCTTGAGCATGTCCTGTGGCGAGCAGGTGATCGTGCGCGAAACCGAAGCAAAATGCGGTAATGAGCAGATTGAAACCGGCGAGGCCTGTGATGACGGCAACGATGAAAACACCGATGCCTGTACCAACTCCTGCGCCGTGGCGCTCTGCGGTGATGGCGTGACTCGCACCGACCTGAGCAACGGCGAAGACGGCTTTGAGGCCTGCGATGATGGTGACCAAGCTGACGATGACGGCTGCACCGTAACCTGCGCTTCCGCAGCCTGTGGTGATGGTATTCTGCGTACCGACCTTGAGGAAGGCGCACTCAATTACGAGGCCTGTGATGACGGCAACTCAAGCGATTCCGACGCCTGCCGCTTAAACTGCACAGCCGCCTCTTGCGGTGACGGCATCCGCCGCGACGATGCGCTCGACGGCGAACTCGGTTTTGAAGCCTGCGACGACGGCAACGACGTCGACAACGACGGTTGTCTTAACGATTGCCAAGAAGCACGCTGCGGCGACGGTGTTTTGGGTCCGGGCGAAGGCTGCGACGACGGCAACGATAACCCCACCGATGCCTGCCACAACTGCCAACCCTCGTCCTGCGGCGATGGCGTCATCCAAGAAGGTGAGCGCTGCGACGATGGCAATGAGTTGGACAGCGACGAATGCCTCAACACGTGCGCTCCCGCGATGTGCGGCGATGGCGTGGTCTGGAGCGATAATGAGATCTGTGATGACGGCAACACCGACCCCTTTGACGGCTGCACCCGCGGCTGTGAAGCGGCGCGCTGCGGCGACGGCTTTCGGCGCGGTGATCTCGCTCCCGAAGACGAAGGTTTTGAAGAATGCGATGACGGCAACAGCGAAGGTTCCGATGGCTGCTCAGCGCAATGTCTGGCCGAAATCTGCGGTAACGGCCGCGTCGATGGTGCCGAGGCCTGTGACGACGG
>JAPKCE010000494.1 GCA_028823075.1 Myxococcota bacterium | reverse complement strand
CATCGAGCGTAAGATGCTACAGGCCTGCGCCGAGCGGCCTCCCGATCTGCAGGCGAGTAAAAATCCTTCCTCAGCGTTCCAGGCGCTCGCTTCATTTTGCAAGGTTTGCAAAGGCACCAATTCAGAGTCGGGGAGATGCCCCAAGGGCCCGTGATATTCTTGGGGACTGCGCACATCGATGATGCGAAAGCCTCGAATATCAGGAATTTCCGATGCCTGCAGTTCACGCGAGCCTGGCGAGTAAGCGCAATCTTTGCCGAGCTTCGGGCCGCAGACCAAGTTGGCGGGTAGGGCGACGTCCATACGCGTAGGGTGGGCCAGGTTTAAATTGTCCATTATCGCTTCAAAGCCACCCTCGTCGATGCTTAGCGCCAGGCGCGGGTTGTTGGCTTTCTCTTCGCCGACGCTGCTGTGGCTGTTGCCGAGATAATCATGACCGGGGTAGATGAGGGTGTCGTCGGGCAAACTGAAAATCTGTTCGTGCACCGAATTGTACAGTTGTCTTGCGTTACCCGCCTGGAAGTCGGTGCGGCCGCAGCCACGAATGAGGAGGGTATCACCGGTGAGGACCATGGTTTGTTCGCCGTCTCGCAGAACAAAGCTGGTACATGTGTCCGTATGGCCCGGCGTGCGCCGCACTTCGATCCGGGTCTCGCCGAGTTGAACGATCTGACCTTGTACCAGCAGCATGTCGGCATCTGCCAGCTCCACACCGATGCCTATTTTTGCGCCGCTGCGAGAGCGCAGTTGCCGGGCGCTGGTGATATGGTCCGCATGCACATGGGTTTCAAAGATATAGGCGAGCTTCAAACCCAGTTCGTCGATTATTTTGAGATCTCGAGTCGAGTTTTCAAGCACCGGATCAACGATCAGCGCCAGGCCGGAGGCTTTGTCGCCGATGAGGTAGGTGTAGGTCCAGGTGTCGCGATCAAAGAGTTGACGGAAAATCATGGGGTGCTCCTCGGATTCGGTATTTTACCTTTGTTCATCCGGTAAGAGCGCCGAATGCCAAAAAGGGTTCAGCGAGCCACTCGGGACCATTTGACGCTGAGTTTACGGGCGAGCCTGAGGTCTCTGGTTAAGCCTCGGTATCGAGTACTAAAGTCTCTTTGAGGCGGATCGCCACGAGTATGCCCGAAGCAAAGGTCAATGCGGCGATAGATAGGGCGGCAGCGCCCAAGCCATAGCGATCAGCGACGAAGCCAGCGATAACCGCACCCACCGCATAACCGAGATCCCGCCAAAGACGGTAAACGCCGACCGATGAGGCTCGCCAACTCGGATGCGCCACATCCCCAACCACTGCGAGTAGGGTGGGGTAGACCATCGCAGTACCAAACCCGAGGGTCGCCGCACCCAGCGCAAACCCCGCAAAAGCACCGCTTTGAGCGATGATCACAATGCCTACGCTTTGCATCCACATACCGCCGGCGATGAGCCATTTTCGGCCCACTTTATCCGACCAGGCACCGGTAAACAGTTGTCCAAGTCCCCACAGAGCCGGGTAGATGGCAGCGAGGGTTCCGATCTGCTTGAGATTCATGCCAGAAGCCGCAAAGAGCAGCGGAAAAAGACCCCAAGCCATGCCATCGTTGAGGTTGTTGATCATCCCTGCCTGGCAGGCTGAGCTCAAGTTCGGGTCACGAAAACTGGTGTTGAGAAAAACCTCTTTTGGGCTCATCTCGGCGCCCGAATCGAGGTTTGCTTGTTTGGATTCAAGCTGCGCGTGGCCGAGGGTTTCTTTGACCAAGAAAATCGACAGCAACAGACCCACAACAACAAAGCCGATGCCGAGCATAAAGGGTTCGGGGCGTAAGCCGTATTTCGAAGCGATCCATCCGGTCGCCAAAGCCGACAGGGCAACAGCGAAATACCCGGCGAACTCGTTGATTCCCATGGCTAACCCGCGTTTTTTCGGGCCCGCCAAATCGATCTTCATAATCACCGTCGCCGACCAGGTTAGGCCTTGGCTGATGCCGAGGAAAACGTTGGCCACCAAAACCCATGACCAACTCGGTGCCCACATCAGTAAGAAGGGCACCGGTGCCGCAACCAACCAGCCACCGACTAAAATAACCTTGCGCCCGTAACGGTCGGAAAACCGCCCGGCGAAATAGTTGGTCAGAGCTTTTGTGACGCCAAAGACGATGATGAAGCTCAAAATAGCCGAGCGTGCGATCAGCTCGAATTCTTCCTCCGCCAAGGCTGGAAGAATACTGCGTTCCATGCCGACCATGGCGCCAACGAAGGCATTGACCAAAACAAGTAAGCTGAATTGGCCAAGGTTCTCACGAAGGCCGAGGCGAATGTTGTTTGGGGAGTTCATGCGGTTCCTTTTTAGAAGCGT
>JAPKCE010000493.1 GCA_028823075.1 Myxococcota bacterium | reverse complement strand
CAAGAATGAGAATGTTCGCGCCGCGATAAAGAGCCTTGAGAATCTCTACACGCTGGCGCAAACCGACCTGCAAAGATTCTATCTTTGCGTCAGGGTTAACCTGGAGTGAATAGTCGCGTTCGAGTCTTTCCAGCTCTGCGCGCGCGCGCTCAAGACTGGGGGCAAGGAGGCGGCCGCTCTCTGCTCCGAGGACCACATTCTCTAAAACCGTGAAGGGTTCGACCAGCATGAAATGTTGGTGGACCATGCCGATCCCGTGGCTTAGTGCGTTTTGCGTGCCGGTTATTTTGACTGGGTTACCGTTAACGAGGATCTCACCGGCGTCGGCTTGATAATAGCCGTAAACGATGCTCATCAGGGTCGATTTGCCGGCGCCATTCTCTCCGATTATTCCGTGGATGGTTCCACGGGGGACCGCGAACGAAACCTGGTTGTTCGCGTGGACAGGACCGAACCATTTATCGATCCCGCGAAGTTCGAGGGCTGGCGACGCATCACTCGATGGCGCAGGCACGTCTGTTTCCGATGTGGTCACGAGACGTTCCGTTGCACTCGACTATGCGTCGCTAGCTCTGAACCCTTAGGGATTGCTTAGTCTTAGCTACCCTTTGTATCCGCTGACTTTAATCTTGCCGGAGATGATGTCTTTACGGGCCTGCTCGATGCGAGCCTCCATCGCCGGGGTGATCAGGTTTCGGTTGTGCTCATCCAACGTCCAACCAACTCCATCTTCTGCGACACCAAGCGACAGAATTCCTGCAGTGAACTTGCCGTCCATTTCGTCTTGGAAAGCATTTTCGACTGCAACATCGACGCGCTTGATCATGGAGGTCAGCATCGTACCTGGATGCATGTAGTTCTGATTATCGTCGACGCCAATAGCGAGCTTTCCTTCATCAGCAGCAGCCTGATAGACGCCAACGCCGGTGCCTCCGGCTGCGGCGTATACGACGTCAGCACCGCGACCAAACTGGCTGCGCGCCAATTCGGCACCCTTACCGGGGTTGTTCCATGCTGCAGGGGTAGTCCCGGTCATGTTTTGGTACACGACGACGTTCGGGTTGACGTATTTGGCGCCTTCGACATAACCCGCGCCGAAGTTGCGGATGAGCGGGATGTCCATGCCACCGACGAAACCTATTTTGCCGGTTTTGGAAGCCATCGCGGCGGCCATACCGACGAGAAACGAACCTTCGTGCTCTCGGAAGACGACGGA
The DNA here is from genome assembly GCA_028823075.1 of Myxococcota bacterium. Classification (GTDB taxonomy): domain Bacteria; phylum Myxococcota; class UBA4151; order UBA4151; family UBA4151; genus CACGMS01. The sequence continues at coordinate 1,150 of JAPKCE010000493.1, read as the reverse complement.
GCGCACATTTGGCAGGTCAACGACCATGTCGATAATGGCGAAGTGCTTATCGGGGTATTCCTTCGCGACCTTTTCAATGCCTGCTGCTTGCGCGAAACCAACGCCCACGACGATCGTGGCGCCACGCTTTGCCATATTGCGAATGGCTTGCTCTCGCTGTGCGGGGCTGGTGACTTCGAACTGGCGGTATTTAACACCGGATGATTTCATGAACCGTTCGGCACCCGAAAAAGCTGCCTGGTTGAACGATTTGTCGAACTTGCCGCCCATGTCGAAGACGATGGCGGGTGAAAAGTCTGCTGCGTTTGCCGCTGACACTGCAGCGGTCATGCCGACCGCAGCTAGCCCGGAAATGATTAGGCGTTTCATGAAACGTCCTTCCTACATTATGTGTTTCTTCGCGGGTAGCTTAGCTGACCCTCGCAGCCGCAAACAGCACCTTTCGGAAGTTATCCAAACTGAGAAATCAGCTGTTTACCTAAGGGAAGCCTACTATTTGAAGCCCTGCAATGGGAGCGCCGGGTCGCGCTGGAGCCAGTTGGCGGCGGGGTACGGTTTGGTGCCATCGATCACGTGCAGGGAATAGGCGTGGCGCGAATGATCGGAGCGATTGGGGGCGCTACCGTGCGGGAGGTTTCCATCGAACACCACAAGTGTGCCTTTTGGTACTTCTAAGGGTACAAATTTGTCTTCGGGCCAGGGTGTATCATCAAATAGGTCATAGCTGACGGTGTTGTCTGCATTGCGGATGAAGCGCGAGCGAACCGCCTCTCGGTGACCACCAGGCCAAGCCCAGAGGCAGCCATTTTCGATGGTGGTGTCTTCCAGCGCCCACCACAAGCCAATGACACTAGAGGGTTCGGTGTAGAGGTAGGTCGCGTCCTGGTGGTAAGTCACCTCGCCACCGATGTGCGGTTGTTTGAAGATGTACATGCTTTGCAGCGCGCGCGGATCTTCGAGGGGTAGGGACGCTACGAGGTTGCAGACATTATCGGCGCGCGAGAATTTATCGAAGACGTCATCTAGGTCGTGCAGGGCATGCCCGATCTTGTTTATTGACAGCGCGAGGTTTTGTTTGAGGGCGCCTTTGTCGTCGAAGGCCTCTTCTTCGAAGAAGCAGCGGATCTTGTCACCTGAGGAGAGGAAGTAG
>JAPKCE010000492.1 GCA_028823075.1 Myxococcota bacterium | reverse complement strand
ATCGGAATCGGAATCGGAATCGGAATCGGAATCGGAATCGGAATCGGAATCGGAACCGGAATCGGAATCGGAATCCCAGCGCCCGGTACGCACCAACTGCCAAGCATAAGCATATTCAATGCTTAGAAGCAGAATGAGGGAACTATAAAAGGTCCATAAAACGATGATGATAAGCGCTGAGAATGCGCCGTAAACTGCGTTGATTTGCGCTTGGCCCAAATAGTAATGAAAGCCGGAACTGGCGATCCACCAGAGCAAAGAAAACAACACACCGCCACGCAGCGCTGGCAGCCACTTGACACGAAATCGGGTCAAGTATTTGAGCAATATAATGAAGCCTCCAGCGATGACCAACCGGTCCAGCAGAGTCGAGATCGGCACATAGGCATCGAGCACGCTCCAAGTGCGCAAGAAGAGCTCCGGAGCAAAGCGCTCAAGCAGCGGTAGGCCGGCGCTAAACACCCAGTCGACAACCATCATTAAGAGCACCGAACCCATGGCGAAGGCGCCGAAGAGCAGGCGCGATAAAACCACCGTCTTTAGGCTGCCCTTACGAATCTCGCCGCCGCGCCAGATGCGCCAAACGCTGACCTCAAGGCCACGAAAGACAGCGCCTCCCATGATCACCAGAATGACCAGACCTGTGGCGCCGATAGCGCCGCGGGCAGCCACAACACCACGCAACTTCTCCACCACCTCGGGCGTGACAAAGGCATAGCCCTGAATCGGCTCGAGCAGTTGGTCGAACTGCTCCAAACTTCCCTGCGTATGGCCGTGGGTAACAAAGCCGAGCACGGACAACATCAGCAATAAAAAAGGGATGAAGGACAAGATGGCGTAAAAGCTAACCGCCGCGGCATTCATCCAATCTTCGTTGTTAGTGAAACTGCGCACCGCATGAATTAAAGTGCCGATCTCCTTGTGGACCTGAACCCCTTCGGCGCCGGTTCGGCGCAGGGCATCGATCAGCTCTCTCGGGGCATCGAGAAGGTCGTTCACCCCCCCTTTACTCGGCAGCCGCACCCCACTCAGAGTCGGCTCGGCGGCGAGCTCTTCAGTCTCGTCGCTTGGCTCGCCTGGCCGACTCATTAGCCCTTGCTCTTACGCCGCTGATTACGCCCGCCGTGACTGTCGCGCTTACGGTACCAGACCTGAACCGGGATCCCCTGGAAATCGAAGGCGTCACGCAGGCGGTTGACCACATAACGCCGATAACTCACGTTGATTCCCTCGGGGTGTGAGGTGTGAATAACCATCGTCGGCGGAGCCACGCGAACCTGAGTCGCAAAGAGCAAGCGGATGGGCCGACCACGGTGGCTCGGCGCCTGATGCTTGGCGTTGGCGTCTTGAATGACTGTGTTCAGACGGCGTGTTTTGATATGTTGATAGTAGCGATCGAGTAGCGCCGTGACCTCATCGACTAGGTCCTCGACGCCCTTACCCGTTTTCGCCGACAAGAAACGCACCTGGGTGTAATGCAAAAACTTGAGTTTATCGCGCAGGCCTTGCTCAAACTCTTTGCGGTCGCGGTCGCCCTTGGGCTGTGCATCCCATTTGTTCACACCGATGATCATCGCCTTGCCTTTGTCGTGCGCAAAAGCGGCGATCTTAGCGTCTTGCTCCGTAACGCCCTGCTGCGCGTCGATGAGCAGAATCGCAACATCGGAGCGGTCGAGCGCACGCAGCGCCGAGATCACTGAATAGCGTTCGATCTGGCAGGAGATCGAGCGTTTGCGCCGAATACCTGCCGTATCGACCACCTTAAAGCGCTGCTCGCCGCGGGTAAAAACCGCGTCAACCGCATCCCGCGTCGTTCCGGCGATCTCCGAAACGAGAAAGCGGTCCTCACCCAAAAAGGTATTCACCAAGGAGCTTTTCCCTGCGTTGGGCTTACCGATGACCGCCAAGCGGATCGTGTCTGGCTTGGGGTAGCGACGGTCAAAGCGCAGTTGGTTCTGCTCATCGAGAGCCTCGCTCACGATGATCTCTGCGTCTTCGTCACCGTCATCCGCGTCCTCGCCGAAATCGGAGATGGTATCGGCAAGTTCGTCGAGTAACTCATCCACGCGACGGCGCTCTTCGTCGTCCTCTTCCACCGGCTCCGGTGTGGGCAGAACTTCGATCAATGCGTCCATCAAACCCGGAATGCCAAGCCCATGTTCGGCCGAAATGATGTGGATATCACCGAGCCCGAGCTGGGTAAATTCCCAAGCCTCTTGCTGGCGGTCTGGCGCTTCGCATTTGTTGACCGCAACAAACACAGGCACCTCGGCACGGCGCAGCAGGTTGGCGACTTCTTGGTCGCCTCCCGTTAAGCCTGCGACTCCGTCGGTCATAAAAATAACGGCATCGGCCTGCTCGATCGCGAG
>JAPKCE010000491.1 GCA_028823075.1 Myxococcota bacterium | reverse complement strand
ATTTGAGTGAAGGTGATGATGGGTTTGAGCTTTGTGATGATGGCGACCAGATCGATGACAACGGCTGTACCAACGCTTGCGCAAACGCCTTTTGCGGCGACGGGATTAAGCGTTTGGACCTGCTCGAGGGCGAACTGGGCTTTGAGGCCTGCGACGACGGTAACGAAGCCGACGATGACGCCTGCTTGAGCAACTGCCGTGAAGCGCGCTGCGGCGATGGTTTTGTTGGCCCGGGCGAAGGCTGTGATGACGGCAACGAGAATCCTAGCGATGGCTGTAACGCTTGCCGCCCGGCGAGCTGCGGCGATGGAGCTGTTCAGCCCGGCGAGCGCTGCGATGACGGCAACGATGATGATGGCGATGACTGCTCCAACAACTGCGCGCCAGCGACTTGCGGCGACGGGCTGTTGCAACTCGGTGTTGAGCAATGCGACGACGGCAACGCCGCCAATAACGATGCCTGCACGGCCGGCTGCCTGCGGGCGCGCTGCGGAGACGGGATTAAGCGTGAAGACATCGTCGAAGGCGAAGCCGGCTTTGAAGCCTGTGACGACGCCAACATCGCCACCGACGACGCCTGTACTAACGCTTGCGAACAGGCGCGTTGCGGAGACGGACTTGTCTACGCAGGCTTCGAAATCTGTGACGACGGCAACGATTTAGAAAGCGACGCCTGCATGAACAACTGCCAAGCGGCGCGTTGCGGCGATGGCCAATTGCACGAGGGCGTCGAGGCCTGCGACGATGGTAACTTGGAGCCGCTGGACGCCTGCACGCCAGCCTGCGCACTAGCGCGTTGCGGCGACGGCTTCTTGCGCCAAGATATCGAAGAAGGACAACTTGGATATGAGCAATGCGACGACGGAAATGCGAGCGACCAAGACGCTTGTACCAACACCTGCATCCCGGCGCGCTGCGGCGACGGCTTGGTCTTTGCGGGCTTCGAAGAATGTGACGACGGAAACGCTGAAGAACTCGATGCCTGCTCCAACAATTGCCGCGCTGCGCGCTGTGGTGATGGGCTGGTGAACAACGGGGAGGCTTGCGACGACGGCAATGCCAGCGAGCAAGACGCCTGCCTCAACGATTGCAGCTTGGCACCTCTCGGCTCGACGCGCGGATGGCCGGGCCTAGACTGCCGCGCCATCCACGCGGCTCGGCCGGGAATGGCCAGCGGTGCCTATTGGATCGATCCGGACGGCGAGGGCGGCCTGCCCGCGTTCTCCGTCGACTGTGTCAGCGGTGAGGGCGGCGGCTGGATTCGCATGCAAATCAGTGATTCAGGAGGTGTAGTGGTTGCCGAATACGCCGCCAGTAACCCCTGGCATAAATGTGGCGATGACGCAGGAAGCCCCTTCGGTTTACCGGAAAACGGGATCGTCGCTGATTCCAGCCCAAACGGCTTGCACCGTCATGAGATCGACTTGACTTACCAACAACCTAGCAGTGGAAACAGCTACTCGCCCCAGCAGATGAACGTCCTTCGAGGCCGCCTCAGCGAGTTACATTCCGGGAGTCGTATGGTGGCGCTGACCGCCGACGACGACGGCAATAGTTTTCAGGCGGGCGGGCGCTACGGACATGAAGTCTATATTCTGGATTCGGCCGGGCTTTGGGTGGTGCTCTCACCGGGAACCAACGGAGAATGTGGAGGCGGAAGCCCGAGCTGGCCTATCAATGGTAGCCGCTCGGCGATCTATTACTGGCATACGAGCGCAGAACTATCGGTGGTTGCAGGCACGACCGGCGTCGGCAGCGGCGCGCTGCGCGGATTGGCCCAAAAGGACCTGCTTCCCGAGCGCGTTCGTCTTGAAGTCCAAACCGGTGGCGGCGCCGCCTATGGTTACCAACAGCGCCGATTCTTGCTGCGCTGACGGCGCCGGCGGAGCAACAACGCAAGCCCCCAAAGCAGAGGTAAACTCTGGCCCGAACATCCGCACCCTTGTGCAGGTTTCGGCGGTTCAGGCGCAGCCGACAAGGGGCGCGAGATCGTCATTATTTGTGGCGCCTGATGAGGTTGCCAAAGAGCGACTAACCAACGACTCAGCGAACCCGGCAAGGTACCATCTGTTGGGAAGAAATCCGCGCTGAGCGCTTCATCCTCGGTTATGAAACGCTCGAGCAGGACATGCTGGCGATTGCCGAGCATTTCGGCGACCGGGAACACAGCAGCGAGATCAGGCGAAGTGTGAACCCCTTGGTCGCCGAGCTTAAGCCCTCGTCCTTGTTCATAAGACACATCGTCCAGACTCCAACCGAGCTGACCGTTGATTTTTAGCCGAGCCTCGACGCCGCGCTCGATTTGCCCGTCTTCGCGCAGCGAGACCGCGGCGTCACCGAGCACAGTAAGCACAACAAAACTGCTGCCCGTATAGGAA
>JAPKCE010000490.1 GCA_028823075.1 Myxococcota bacterium | reverse complement strand
GCAGCAAAGGCTTCGTCGTAACGCGCCGTACTGCGATAGGCTTTGCTGCCGGCCTAAAAGCGTTAGATCAAGCTAGCGAAGAACAGCGTCCGCCCATGCTAACTTGGATCGGCTCGGTGGCCTATGAACATCTCACCGATCTGCGCCGCGCCTTGGCCAGTTGGAACGCTGCGCTCGATATAGCGCCCGAATCTCAGACCGCGATGGATGCTATCGAGGCAGCCTGTTTGGAGAGCGAGGCTTGGGATCTCTTGGTGCTCAATCTCCAGCGGCAGGTGGAACGGTTTGGTGAGGATCAGGCGGAACAACGCTATGGCGCCTGGGCCCGTGTGTCGCGTCTGGCGCGTCACGAAATGCAGCGCCTGGACCTCGCCGTGGTCGCCCTTTCGGAGATGATCGCCATAACCGATTTAAGCGCAACGCGTATCGAGTTGGCACAAGTGCTTAGTGAACTCGAACGCTGGGAAGAGGTGATCCCCCTTCTTCAGCCGGTGTGGCAAGTTCGTAGCCTTAGCGATGAAGGTGCACAGTGTTTGCTCAAGGCATTTGAAAAAAGCGGTCATATCTGGCGCGCTGTGGCGGTCGCTGATGTCCTGGCATTACGAGGCCTTGACGGCGTCGGGGCAGAAGAGCGCAAAGCCTGGCGCGATCAATGTGTTGCAACCATGCCTTTGACCGCAGCCGAGCAGAACGTTTTGTTGCCTCCGCTGTTGCGCGGCGAGGTTGGGGAGGCGCTGGCCGGTGCTTGGCATCTGCTGCATCAGGCGATCGAGCGTGACCCTCAGCGCCCTGGCGGTATCTTGGGGCGTCGCCACCGCCCCGTCAACGAAGAGGACGAGCGCTTGGCTGTGCAGGTCTTTTACCGCGTCGCGCGCTTCTTTCGCCAGCCCGAAACAAGTCTCTATCTGATTCCCCGGAGTAGCGATAATCTGCGTATATTCCCAAGCAGGCCACTGAGCCTTACCGCGGGTGAGCACGCCGCTTTTCTGCGCGATGATGACCAGGCTGCCTTAAGGTTTAACGTTGGGCGTATTCTCGGGTTATTGCGTCCGGAGGTGGCACTGATCTCGGCCATCGGCCTGCAGGGCTTAGCCGATCTAATCGCTGCCGTCGGGCTGCGCATGCAGCGGCCAGACCCGACCATGGTTGGGCATTGGCGCGAACTGCTTAGCGGCGGTCTAGAGTTTCGCCTCCGGGTTCATCTGGCGCGGCTCTGCGATGAACCCTTTGAGCATCTTGCTGGCGCCGCCGAGCGTTTATCTCTTTGTTCGGGCCTGGTCGCTTGCGGCGACCTGGCGGTGGCTCTGGAAGAGGCAAAACGCTGTGCACCTTTACACGCGCGATTGAAACATGCCGATGTCGAAGAACTGTTTTGCCGTATCTGGAGCGGTGAACAGCGCTTTGTCGCTCGCGTCGGCTGATCACTACCGCCAAAAGGCGCGATCGGAAGTAGACGCTGTCCCTTAGGCGTGGGAACTTGCGACCACCATGCGTTTTAACTGTCCAAGTTGCGGTGCTAGCTACCGTATCGACTTACTGAAAGTGCCCGAAGAAGGGGCGCGGCTGAACTGTTCTGGCTGCGGTGCTCGGCTGCTGCTTCGTAGAGGGCAAGAGGTGGTCTTAGCGCCCCCTAAAAGCACGCTTTTAAGTGACGCTGATGATGATCTTGGAAGCGAATTGACGGCTAGCTTTACGCGCCTTGATCTGCTGCCTCTAGAGCCTGCATCATCTGGCACCAAGCCGCTTTGGCACGTTCTTTTCGAAGACGGTACTCAGTCGACCTTAGACGAAGAGGGCTTAGTCAAAGGCATCTCGAGTGGCGCCTTGGATGGAGAGACAAGCGTCTGGCGGCCAGGCCTTGAGGCTTGGACCTCTCTAGCAAATGACCGTTTGGCCGCCGAGATCCTCAGACGGTCCGGCCCCTGGCAGAGCGGCTCAATAACCAGTATTTTTGATGCCGTTGATCTCCCGAGTCACATCGACTCGCGGGCAGTAATGCTTCCCGAGCAGGCTCCGGCAGCCCTGGCCCAACTGGCAGGTCGACTAACCCTGCCGCCGAGCGCCTTGCCAATTGATGTGGCGCAGGAATTTGACGATACCCTTGGTCAACAACCGGAGGTCGTCATAGCGGGTGAAGGTATGCTGCGTCGCGGCGGTGCCGGATCGCCGGTGGCCGTGGCAGTTCGTCGAGATCAACGCCGTTTGCTTGTCATGGCGCTGGGGATTCCACTGCTTATCATCTTGGGTTGGCGAGTTGTGAGCTGGTCTCGGGGAGCCGAAACCCAGCCGGTCGAGACGCAGATTGAAGCAGGAAAAGAGCCGCGGGCACGAGGATTAGTTGAACAAGAAGAGGCGCGCCGCCGGCGCCAGCGCGTGCTGC